>NZ_DAOMOZ010000018.1:0-38171 GCF_035444585.1 Agriterribacter sp. | reverse complement strand
CTATACGCAATACCATGCTGGGTATGGATTTCAGCTACCGCAACGAAGTGCCGCGACTGAACAGGCTGTTAGACAAGCTTCCTTTTTATACTCCGGAAGGCACATCGTCCATTACCGCTTTTGGCGAAGCGGCAAAGATCATCCCCGGGCATGCCCCCCAGATCGGTAAAGGCAGGAACGGGTTGATCTACATTGACGATTTTGAAGGAACAAGGGCCAGTATTGATTTGCGCTTCCCGCTTATAAGCTGGGCTTTGGCCAGTACGCCCTTAGGCGCCACCGATAAAGACGGCAATATTCTTTTTCCCGAAGCGGGGCTTTATAATAGCTATGATTACGGGAAGAACAGGGCAAAACTGGCCTGGTACAATATTGAACCGGTACTGCAGGAAAGAAGGAATGCCAGTAACCCGCTGCAAAACAATATAGAGGAACTCTCCGATCCGCGGGTACGCGCTGTTTCACAATCAGAGATCTTCCCCCTGCGAACACCCGATTTTGGCTTAAACCAACTGGTAACGTTTGACCTTGCCTATTATCCAAAAGAAAGAGGGCCCTACAACTATGACGCTACCGGGATAGATGGGGCTGGAAGACTGAATAGTCCGTCAAAAAGATGGGGCGGCATGATGCGTTCTATTGACCAGACGGATTTTGAGACCAACAACGTGGAGTTCATAGAATTCTGGATACTTGATCCCTTTATAAAAAACACCAGTCCCGCGGGCGGCCAACTGTATTTTAATTTAGGCAATGTGTCGGAAGATATTTTAAAGGATGGAAAGAGAGCTTATGAAAACGGGCTCCCCACGCCCAAGATCCCTGCCCAAACCGATAACTCCATCTGGGGTACCGTTCCGGTCAACCCCATACAGGTTACCCAGGCATTCAGTAACGAACCCGACGACAGGCCCTACCAGGATGTGGGTTATGATGGTAACAGGGACGAAGACGAGCAAACATTGCACCAGCAATACCTGCAGCAGTTACAGGGCGCTGTTGGCGCCGGTTCGCAGGCATACCAGCAGGCGCTTGCCGACCCTTCTTCCGATAATTTCAGGTACTACCGTGATGGCGTATACGACCAGTCCAATACAGGTATCCTTGGCCGTTATAAAAATTTTAACGGGCCGCAGGGTAATTCTCCCGTGTCATCGGGAAGCTCAGAATTTTCATCTGCAGCCACCATGTATCCCGATGCCGAAGATCTTAACAAGGACAATACGCTCAATGAAAATGAAGAATATTTCCAGTATCGTATAGCCATCAAACCTGCGAACGATCCTGAAATGCAGATCGGTAATAATTTTATCATAGATAAAAAAGAAGTGACCGTGCAGTTGGCGAACGGGAGCAAAGAAAACCAGATCTGGTACCAGTTCCGTGTTCCCATCAACGCATACGATAAAAAAATAGGGAACATCCCGGATTTTAAATCCATCCAGTTCATCAGGATGTTCCTTACCGGTTTTGAAGACTCAACCGTGCTGCGTTTTGCCAAGCTGGAACTGGTAAGGAATCAATGGCGGAAATTTACTTATGAACTGGATACTGCCGGCGTTTATAAGCCTATTGATGCATCCGACCCGGTGAATTTTAACGTAGGGGCAGTAAATATCGAAGAAAACGACCGGCGTCAGCCCATTCCCTACCGCATGCCCCCGGGTATTGAAAGAGTGCAATCGCTCAGCAATGGCGGCATCAATATTTTGCAGAATGAGCAATCCATGAACATGCAGATCTGCAACCTGCCCAATGGCGAATCGAGAAGTGTTTTTAAAACCCTGAACCTCGACATCCGGCAGTTCCGGAGGCTGATGATGTTCATTCATGCCGAAAGCGTAAATGGCCAGCCGCCTTTAGCCGATGGAAGGATCAATGCGGTAATAAGAATTGGCAATGATTTCATCAACAACTTTTATGAAATAAAGATCCCACTGAAGATCACCCCCTCCGGCGCAACCGCAGATACGGACATATGGCCGGAAGAAAACAATCTTGATTTCGACCTTGGTATACTGGAACAGCTGAAAGCAGAAAGGAACCTGCAACTGGTTAACCCCAATGCCATTTACCGCAGAACCGTTGATAACCGTATTTATTCGGTAATCGGTAATCCCAATTTTGGTGAAGTAAAAGGATTCCTTGTAGGTATTGAAAATCCCGGCGATGGCACAGGAGCACCCATTTGTACCGAAGTATGGATAAATGAACTGCGGCTTTCCCAAATTGATGAAAAGGGAGGATGGGCAGCATTGGGCAGGGTGGATATTGCGCTTGCCGACCTGGGTTCCCTTACTTTCTCAGGCAATACGCATTCTGTTGGATTTGGCGCCCTGGAGCAAAGAGTAAACGAAAGGGCAAGAGACAATTTTGTTCAGTTTGATGCTGCTGCCAACCTGGAGCTGGGAAAATTATTGCCCCGGGGTGCGGGAATAGAGATTCCCTTTTATGCCAGCGTATCCCAAACCATAAGCACCCCGGAATACGATCCTTATGATATGGATATCAAGCTGAAAGACAAGCTGGGAGCCGCGCAGGGAAATGCAAAAGATTCTATAAGGAATGCAGCCATTGATATCACAACTATAAAAACAGTTAATTTCACCAATGTGCGGAAGGTGCTGCCGGAAGGTAAGCGGCAGCGGATCTGGAGCATTTCCAATTTCGATCTCAGCTATTCCTATACTTCCATTAAGCAGCATAATCCGCTGGTTGAAAACAATGAGATCAAAAAATATAAGGCGGGCATAGGATACAATTACACCGGACAGGTAAAATCGTGGGAGCCATTTAAAAATATGTTCAAAAGCAAATCGGCATGGCTTGCTATGGTCCGTGATTTCAATCTCAATTTCACGCCTTCGCTCATTGGTATACGTTGGGATGTGAACCGGCAGTTTGGTGCTTTGCGGCCACGCGAAGTATATGTTCCGGGCACCGCTCCCAGTCCATTTAAAATACCCGAGACCTACGACAAGTTTTTCACTTTCGACAGGCATTACAATTACCGGTGGGATATCAGCCGCTCGCTGAATTTCGATTTTGAAGCCATGAACAATGCGAGGATAGATGAGCCGGCCGGCAGATTGGATAATAAAGCCAAAAAAGATACCGTATTCAAAAACCTGTTCAAAGGGGGAAGAAATGTACTGTATAACCAAAGAGCCGATCTTACCTATGCATTACCCACTTCAAAATTGCCGCTGTTAGACTGGACAAATGCCAACCTTGCCTATAAAACAACTTATAGCTGGATAGGCGCATCGCGGTTGGCCATCAACCTGGGCAATACCATACAGAACAGCAATGCAAAATCTGCCACGGTTGATCTTGACTTTAACCGGCTGTACGGCAAATTCAGGATACTGAGAGCATTGGAGCAGCAGGGCGATAATACACCCAAGCCACCACCGGCTGCCGGTAATCAGGCAGATACTTCCAGTACCGGTAAAAAACGCGATCCGAATGAATTACCCGGGCTGAATGGTTTCGTAAAAGCTTTCGGCAAACTCATCACCTCTGTAAAGCGTATTAACTTCACCTATAGTGAAGGCGCCACTTCATTTATACCAGGATACACAGACAGTACCAAATACCTGGGGCAGAACTGGGGCAGCATGGCCCCCGGCCTCGGCTTTATTTTGGGTAAGCAGCCCAACAGCGGCTGGCTCGACAGGGCAGCGCAAAAAGGATGGATATCAAGAGACAGTCTTCAGAACAACCTGACGCGCCAAACCTTCGATCAGCAATTTTCGGCCACTGCCACTTTAGAGCCGGTGCGTGATCTGCGTATTGATCTCAGCCTGAGCAAAACATTTAACCGGACATACAGCGAATTGTTTAAAGACACGATCGGGAACGGGCAATTCGGACATCTTAACCCTTATGCAGGCGGCGGCTTCAGCATCAGCTATATTGCATTTCAAACCCTGTTCAAAAAATCTGATCCCAATCTTATCAGCGAAACGTTCCAAAAATTCCAGGACTACCGGCTGATCATGTCGGAAAGATTAGGCGTTAAAAATCCGTACAGCCAGGTAAAAGGCTCCGACGGGTATTACCTCGGATACAGCCGCTATGCCCAGGATGTGCTGATCCCTTCTTTTATTGCAGCTTATACCAATAAGGATCCCAATCAGGTATCATTGCTGAAAACAGGCGGAACCAATGTGCGCTCCAACCCGTTTTCGGGGTACCTGCCCAAACCCAACTGGCATATTGAGTATACCGGACTGAACCGCATTGCACCTTTGGATAAAATATTCACCAGCTTTACGCTTCGTCATGATTATAAGAGCACACTCGGGATGAATGCATTTAATTCCAACCTGCTCTTCCAGGACAGGTGGAGGCTGGGCTTTCCTTCTTTCCTGGATACCGTGTCCAATAATTTCATTCCCTACTTCCTGGTGCCCAATATTACTATAGAAGAACAGTTTGCTCCGTTAATGGGCATTGACTTTTCATTGACCAACCAGTTAGCCGTAAGGTTTGAATATATTAAAAGCCGTACCCTGAGCTTAAGCCTTATTGATTACCAGCTAAGTGAAATGCGTTCTTCGGGCATCAACCTGAACGCTTCATGGCGGATACGCGGCTTTTCATTGCCTTTCAATATTAACCTGTTCAATAAAAGCTCGGACACAACCAGCAAAAGAGCCGAAAGCGATGTGAAATTTACGATAGACTTCAGCGTAACAGATAATATTACTTCCAACAGCCGGCTCGACCAGGCCAATGCTTTTGCCACCCAGGGGCAAAAAGTGATCACCATAAACCCTTCTATAGATTATGTATTAAGCAATCGCATACAACTGAAATTCTATTTCGATCAGCAAAGAACCATACCGTATATTTCTTCATCGGCGCCAATGGTAACTACAAGAGCGGGCGTGCAGGTTAATATATCGCTGGCGCAATAATGGATCTGAAATTTCAGGTTTTTGATTTGGGATGGCATTGGATAGCGGCAGTATCCCCTTGTTCGCTGAACACGGTTTTCGGCATCAGCCTGTTTTTTTGTATATTTCACACCATGAAAACCATAATCATTACCGGAGCCAATGGAAACCTGGGAGCCGTTACGGTAAAAAAATTCCTGGAGCATGATTACCGGGTAATTGCTGTTGCCCGCTCGGGAAGCGAGTTGGGCTTTGCCAGCGACAACAAAAATTTTGAGTTGCATCAATTAGATCTGAGCGACGAAAATACTTCTCACCTTTTTATTAAGAAAGCGATCAGCTTATACGGCAGCATTGAAGGTGGCTTATTTTTGGCTGGTGGTTTTGCTATGGGTAATATAGAAAGCACCACCGGCGATGCATTGAGAAAAATGTTCGCGCTCAATTTTGAAACGGCTTACCATATTTCGCACATACTGTTTGAGCACATGCTGCAAAACGATTATGGAAGGCTGGTTTTCATAGGTGCAAAGCCTGTGCTTCAACCGGAACATGCAAAAAATTCGGTAGCATATACCCTTTCCAAATCTTTATTGTTCAGTTTGGCCAATATACTGAATGCAGCGGCCGAAGGCAAAAACGTAACCGCCTCGGTAGTAGCCCCCAGCACCATTGACACTCCCTCTAACCGTGAGAGCATGCCCGATGCCGACTGGAGCAAATGGGTAAAGCCCGAACAAATTGCAGATGTGCTTGAATTTATCTGCAGCGATAATGGGCTTCCGTTGCGGGAACCGGTGTATAAGATATATAATGATGCATGAGAAAAACCATCAAAAAACAAATGACAAAAAACAACTAAACCCTGCTCCACTGCACGGATTCATATAACAAATCCGGAGCCGGAGAACCGAAATCCGAAGAAAGTACAAAGCACCAAAAGACAAAATAACAAAACAAATAAAGCCTATCCCTATAACGAATATACCTCGTAACTTGCAACCTGTATCCTTTCTTTCACCTTTCACCTTTCACCTTTCACCTTTCACCTTTCACCTTTCACCTAACTCACCCCTGCTCCCGGCTCTACTGCTTCTTCGGTATTTACAAAATGCAGCCTGCCGTTCTTATCTTCTGCCATCAGTATCATACCATTGCTTTCGATACCCCTCATTTTACGGGGCGCCAGGTTGGCAACAACCACCACCTGCTTTCCAACGATCTCTTCAGGCTTGAAATGCAATGCAATGCCCGAAACAATAGTGCGCTTCTCAAAACCAAGATCAATTTCCAGTTTCAACAGCTTATCCGCTTTTTCTATCTTTTGTGCGGATAATATCTTCCCTGTTTTCAGGTCCAGCTTTGCAAAATCGTCGTAAACAATTTCCGCCTTAAGCATATTTTCTTTCGGTTGAGCCGCGTTGTCTTCCGTAGTTTTCTTTTCAGCGGTTGATGTATTGGGACCGGCAACAGCATTCGCCCGCAGCTTCTCCACCTGGGCAGTTATTTCACTATCCTCTATTTTTCTGAACAGCAGTTCGGGCGCACGTAAAGTATAGCCCACACTCAGCAATTTAAAGCTGCCTGCATTCTTCCAGTCCAGCATTTTTTCCACCACTTTCAGCATATGCCGCATCTTTTGCGCAGTGGCAGGCAAAAACGGGTTGATAAAAATGGCAAGGTTTGCTGTGAGCTGCAGGCTCAGGTGGATGCAGTTGTCTATTTGCTGTTGCCCGTTTTCTGCGCCGGCTTTCTTCCAGGGTTCTTTTTTCTGAAGATATTGATTGCCCTTTCGGCTCAGGTCAATGATCTCGAACAAAGCTTCCCTGAACCTGTATTCTTCTATGGATTGTGTGATTTTTATTTTGGCAGCCCCAATGTCTTCCATAAGCTGCTTATCATCGGCATCAATAATGGCATTGTGAAAAGGAGGCACTTTACCGCCGCACAATTTATGCATCAGCACCAGCGACCGGTTTACAAAGTTGCCAAAGATGGCCACCAGCTCGCTGTTGTTCCTGTCCTGGAAATCTCTCCACGTAAAATCATTGTCTTTGGTTTCGGGGGCATTGGCACACAGCACATACCGCAATACATCTTCACATCCAGGAAAATCTTTTAGGTATTCGTGCACCCACACGGCCCAGTTGCGGCTGGTTGAAACCTTTTCGCCTTCAATATTCAAAAATTCATTGGCGGGCACATTATCGGGCAGCACAAAGCCGCCATGCGCTTTAAGCATGGCTGGGAAAATGATACAATGGAATACGATATTGTCTTTACCAATAAAATGCACCAGTTTCGTATCTTCCCTACACCAGTAATCCGCCCATTGACCCGTTAGCTCTTTTGTTGCGCTGATGTAACCGATAGGAGCATCAAACCATACATACAATACTTTACCTTCTGCACCGGGTAGTGGAACTTTAATGCCCCAGTTGCTGTCGCGCGTCATAGCCCTGCTCTGCAACCCGTTGTCCAACCAGCTTTTACATTGGCCATATACGTTATTCTTCCATTCTTTATGGTCTTCCAGCACCCACTCCTTAAGCCAGGGCTCATAATGCTGTAGCGGGAAATACCAGTGTTTGGTGAGTTTTTTTACCGGCACTGCATCGCTCAGGGCGCTGCGGGGATTGATGAGCTGCTCGGGGCTGAGCGATGACCCGCATTTTTCGCACTGGTCGCCATAAGCATTGGGGTTACCGCATACCGGACAGGTTCCGGTGATATACCTGTCGGCTAAGAAAGTTTTGGCTTTTTCATCATAGTATTGCTCCGTTTCTCTTTCTTCAAACAATCCGTCATCATACAATTTCTTAAAAAAATCTGCTGCTGTTTTATGATGAACAGGACTGGTAGTCCGCGAATAGATATCGAATGAAATACCCATCTTTTCAAAACTGTCCCTGATGACAGCATGGTATTTATCAACGATCTGCTGAGGGCTCACCCCCTCTTTCATAGCCCTGATGGTAATGGGAACGCCATGCTCATCACTCCCGCCCACAAATTTAACATCCTGCTTTTGCGCTCTCTGGTAACGTACATAAATATCCGCGGGTATATAACAGCCTGCCAAATGACCGATATGCACCGGCCCGTTTGCATAAGGCAATGCCGCTGTAACCAAAATTCTTTTATAATCTTTCATATATGTAAAAAGGAATGCAAAAGTAACTCAATATAGCGACATGATTCAATTCGTACACCCATGCTCCCGTTTTTGCGCGAGGCCATCACAATTGACAGTGATGAGAATACCCGAATAAATATAAAACAGGTATGCCCGGAATTTCATACATTTACTGTCTTCTGTAAAACTTGTTATATTCCTCACTCAAAAATGATCGTTATGAAAAGTATTCTTTTGGGGTTCCGCAAAACAGCAACACTTGCAACCATAAGCTTTTGTTTCATGGCTTTTGGAGCAAATGCGCAGGATGAATCGAAAACAGTGTCGGGTGAAGTGCTTGATATGGCCTGCTATATGGCCAAAGGCGCTCATGGTGAAAAGCACAAGGGATGCGCTGCAGCCTGTATAAAAGGTGGCGCCCCGATGGGGCTGCTCACCAGCGATGGCAAAATATATTTACTGGTGGAAAATCACGATAAAAAAGAGGCATACGCTAAAATAAAGGATCATGCCGGTGAAAAAATTACGGTTAAGGGTACTGCCTCCACAAAAGGCGGACTGCAGGGCCTGGTTGTGGATGAGTTAAAAGAAAAGAGCTGATATACCACGAAGCTCTTATATGAACCAATGGTGTTGTTGGTGTTGCAACAGGCTTTTGCACTGGCTGCATCAGCAACACTTTGTTATTTTCTTTACTTTGGAACATGAACCGAAAACATTTCCTTTCTTCTCTGCTCACAACCGGTGTTTCATTTAAGATCCTGGCAGCTCCGCCCCATAATCCGGATATATCCTTTCGCATTCCACAGCAACTTAAGCCCGGAGATGTGATGGGCATTACCTCTCCCGCAGGATACATTACCATTGAAGAGCTTCAGCCGGCTATTGAGCAAATACAAAGCTGGGGACTAAAAGTAAGGCTGGGCACAACCATAGGCAAAAGGGACTTCAGCTTTGGGGGCACCGACCAGGAAAGAGCACAGGATTTTCAACGCATGCTGGATGATCCTTCCATAAAAGCCATCATGTGTGCAAGAGGCGGCTATGGCTCCATCCGGATCATTGACCAGCTTAATTTTTCAAAATTCCTTGCCAGGCCCAAATGGATCATAGGCTTCAGCGACATTACCGTTATGCATTGTCATATCAACAGCAATTACAAAGTAGCCACCATTCATTCAAAAATGTGCAATAGTTTTCCCGGCGACTGGCTAAACGCCGAACCTGTGCAAAAAGAAACCATCGTATCTATAAAAGATGCCATTACAGGTGTTAAAATGAAATACACCGCTTTGCCCCACTTAAAAAATCGGAATGGTATTGCCGAAGGCACATTAACGGGAGGCAATTTAAAAACAATAGAAACGCTTGCCGGATCAAGATCTGAGATTAAAACCGCCGGTAAGATCTTATTTGTGGAAGATACGGGCGAATATCTTTATAGCATTGACCGGATGTTCTGGAGCCTGAAACGAACCGGGAAGCTTTCGGAATTAAAAGGACTGATCATTGGCGGCTTTAAAATAAAGCCCGACGATCCGGGTGAAGCGTTTGGAAGAACATTATATGATATTGTATGGAGAAAAGTGAAATCATACAAATATCCCGTGTGCTTTGACTTTCCTGTAGGGCACCAGAGAAACAATTATGCGCTTAAGTGTGGCGTGCTGCATCGCCTGAGCGTTACGGCCAATGGTGTGGAATTGCTGGAGGTGTGAGAGAGAAGTGGTGAGTGGTGAGTTGTGAGTTGTAAGTGGTGAGTTGTGAGTTGTAAGTAAAATACAGGTGTATAACAATTACAGCGTACAAATACATGATTAAAATACCTCCTTATCTTAAAAAAGGCGATACGATCGGTATTACCTGCCCGGCAGGATATATGGCTGCCGGAAAAGTACAAACCTGTATTGAGGTATTGCAACAGTGGGGTTATAAAATAGAGGTAGGGCATACGGTAGGCAGCGGCTCAGCTACTTATTTTTCGGGCAACGACGAAGAAAGATTGGCTGAATTTCAGCAAATGCTGGATGATAAAAATATAAAAGCCATCTTATGTGCAAGGGGCGGATACGGTTGCGGGCGTATAATTGAGGATATTGATTTTAAAAAATTCAAAAAAAATCCCAAATGGATCATCGGCTTCAGCGATATCACCATTTTGCATAGCCACATTTATTCAAACTACCGCATTGCTACCCTGCATGCCCCAATGGCAGCCGCTTTTAATGACGGGGAATATAAAAACGAATATGTGCAATCTCTAAGAAAAGCCTTAACCGGCAAAAGCGCAAAATACACCTGCAAAGCAAATGCGCTGAACATAAGAGGAGCGGCCTCGGCGCAGTTGGTAGGTGGCAATCTTTCCCTGCTGGCCCATGCTACAGGTACTTCTTCCGACATTGAAACCAAAGGTAAAATATTGTTCATAGAAGAAACAGGAGAATACCTGTATAGCGCCGACCGGATGCTGTACCAATTAAAACGCAGCGGCAAACTAAATAAGCTGGCAGGTTTAATAGTTGGCGGATTTTCGGACATGAAAGATACCACAAGACCTTTCGGAAAAACCATTTACGAAATTATTTTTGATATCGTAAAAGGATACGGTTACCCGGTTTGCATGGGTTTCCCCGTAGGTCACGATAAGGAAAACTATGCATTAAAAGTAGGCGCCGGTTATCATTTGAACATTACACAAAAAAAGGTAGTGCTCCGGGAAATGCCCTAATGCTGCTGTATTGAATAATGAAACAAAAAGGGCCGCCCTCAATATATTTCAGGCAGCCCGTATCTAACCGTCCAATAACGCTTTAATACTATTGTTTTAAAAGCTTACGGGAAGCAACTGCACCGTTTTCTCCAGTGATTTTAAGGATGTAAAATCCTTTTTCAAACCGGGCGGCTTCCGCAATAACGATATTGTTGCTGCCGCTGGTTACTGTTGCCGCTTTTACCAGTTGGACTTGCCCCTGCAGATTAAAAAACGCAATGCTGATCTTTTCTTTCCCCGGGGAACGATAGCTGATGGTAAGCTGGCTTGTAAAGGGGTTAGGCGAAGCTGCAATGCCGCTTACCACCGCGGAACCCAAACTGACCGTTTTAATATCACTGTATTTTTCCAGCCCCCCGGGTTCAATAACTTTAATGCGGTAATATGCCATTGCCGGCTTATTCGTGGATAGCTCCCTGTCGTAATACTGATACACAGCATCATCCTTCCGCGATATTTTAACAAGCGGAACAAATTCCTTTCCATTGTAGCTTCGCTGCACCTCGAACAACGTTCCGTGATCGGATTCGGCAGACCATGTTAATACAGGTACCTGACTGGCAAGGCTTACAGAAAAATCATTCCATACCAGGGGCAATATAATAGAAGCGGAAGCCGCATAACAGGGATAAGTGGAGGCTGTTGTGGTATCCGGTGCATCAAACCGGAAATAAATGGTATTGGAATGTACATTACCCCACTGCTCATCAAATATCCGGGTGGTGCTGCTGCGGCTTACCGTATATACTTTTAAGGTATCGGTAGTATAGCCGTTCACGCCTATCGTTCCTCCTCCGGTGGTTTTGCCTGTTAAATACATAAAGCCATTTCCCTTGATCGTGCCATTGTTGGTAAATTTTACCGCTTTAATGATGCCCTGGTCAAGGCTTATAATGGTCCCGTTATTGTTGGTGAAAGCAGAAGCTTTTTGTTCGTTGGAAGCCCAAAGCAACCCACTGTTGTAAATTGTACCGGAATTAACGGTGATCGTTCCTCCCGATACCATTCTGCAGGTATTGGTTATGCCGGCATTGTTGTTAAACGTAATGCTTTTTTTTGCATACCAGTATCCTTCATTTTGTAATTGGCCGGAGCCTGTTACAAAATCCTCCCCTATCAAAACATTCTTCCTGTTCACTATAGAAACAGATGCATAAGCGCTGAAGTCTTTTTCTATAATTACTTCACCATAATTTATAAAATGGCTCCCATTTGCATTTATAGCCAAGGAACCCGTAAAGTGAAGGGTGGCATTGTTAGCGTTGGTCCAGGTTTGTGCACTGCCGTTCATTTGAGCATTCCCGTTAACCGTAACGGCGCCGTAATTTTCCAGCCCAAAGCCTGCTGCTGTTTGCAGAGATGGTAAAATAGCCGTGCCGTATACAACATACTCACTGCTGTAACCATTTACCGAGGATGGTTTAAAAGTAGCGCCTACGGCTATCGTTATTTTAGCCCCCTGGCTCCAGTTATTTATTTTTCCTGTGAAAGTGCCCTGCCTGATGTAGAGACTATCACCTGCCTGTAAAGTGTACGTTGCCGAACTGCCGTCATCAATGTAAGTAGTCTGTGAAAAAGCCGAACACGCCAGCATAACAAAGAAAAGGATAAGGGTAGAATTCTTTTTCATTTTATAGGGTTTAATGTTTTTACCAGGTAATTTTATAAATAACACCTATCATTAACGGAAAATATATTTATGTTATTCTAAAAGTTTACACTTAGTAACCTGAGCGCAAAATAACTGTGCTTTTACGAGAAAAGCATAGTATTTTTACGATTTTGACCTTTGCTAACAGGAGGAAACTTCGCCGAAAAGGTTGAAAAAGAGGAAAATAGGTGCTAAGGCGCTGAGGCCAACAGGAGATACGGTAATGACTATTTTATAATACCAGTTGCAGGGAGTTTACACATGGTTTTTAGGATAGTCAAAAAACCAGAATTGCTTTGGCGCTTTGCGGAAGTCATGCCATTGTCCGATATCGGTTTTTATTGCAAATATGCCACAGGTAGGAACATTATCTACTTTAATTTCACTGGTGAGGAGGTTTACGAGATGGGTGATGGCGGGGTTATGAGAGCATATTGCAAGATGATGAAAGTCGTTTGCAATACCTTCTATCACCTCATAAAATACATCGGCCAAAGGCAGATACAACTCTGCTTTCAGCACGAGGGCGCTTTCGGGGAGTTCATATGCTTTAATAAAAAATCCGGCTGTTTTTCTGGCTCTTTTGGCAGGGCTGGAAATAAAGGAGTCGAGGGGGATTCTTCTGCTTATCAGGCGCCTTGCCATCTCCTGCGCGTCTTTTTTACCCCGCTCATTCAGAGAACGGTCAAAATCGCTTACCGATGCATCATCCCAACTGCTTTTGGCATGGCGAATGAATAATACAGATCTCATCTGTTCTCATACATTTAGGGAACAATAGTTTAACAACAGGAACGGTTTAACAACAAAGGTATAACCACAATAAAAATTCAAAAGGATACTTCATCTATACCTGAGAAAAACAACATAGGAAATGCAGGATTTAAAAACGGGTGCAAAAAGCATTTCAATGTTTAAACAAAAATCAAGCCAACAATTTGTTAATATCCCCTTATGTTCTTCCCTTCCATAAAATTTATGAACGCTTTATTCACAACCCTGTTGCCGCCCGGGGTAGGGTAGTTACCGGTAAAATACCAGTCGCCTGTATTGGTAGGACATGATTCGTGAAGATCTTCAATGGTTTGATATATTACATCCACAGGTGTAGTAACGTCCTGTGGAGTAATGAGTTGTGAAATTTTTTTAGATATGTCCTCTGCTGCAAATGGCTTATAAACACCACGAACCACGTTTTCGGTATGCAACCGGTTATTTCTTTCCATTTCCCTGCATTTATTGTACAGATCCTGCAGTATATAATCCATTTTTTGTTCCCTGAGTAAGGTAATGGCTGCCTGAAAAGCAATAAAATCATTCATCTTGCTCATGTCAATACCATAACAATCCGGGTATCTTATCTGCGGGGCGGAAGAAACAATGATAATTCTTTTAGGTTCAAGCCTCGACAGCATTTTTATTATGCTTTCCCTGAGCGTGGTGCCCCGTACAATGGAGTCGTCAATAACCACAACAGTATCCTCGCCTTTCTTTATTGATCCGTAAGTAATATCATACACGTGCTGTACCAGTTCATTGCGGCTGACATCTTCCGTAATAAACGTGCGCATTTTCACGTCTTTATTGGCGATCTTTTCAACCCTGATGCGGCGGTTAACCATTTCAGCAAGCTTCTGCCCATCATAATCCTTTCCCCAGGAAAGTATGCGTTGTACTTTAATATTATTCAGATAATCCTCCATGCCCTTCAGCAATCCGTAAAAAGCTACTTCGGCAGTATTGGGAATAAACGAAAAAACGGTGTTTTTGAGATCATAATTAATCGTTTTAAGCACATGGTCGCTTAAATGATTTCCCAATGCTATTCTTTCCTTGTAAATTTTTTTATCGTTGCCGCGGGAAAAATAGATCCGCTCAAAACTGCAGGCTTTTCTTTCTTTGGGTTCAATGATCTGTTCAATCTGGTAAGATCCGTCTGCGCGTACGATCAACGCATTCCCCGGCATCAGCTCATGCACTTCTTTTTCACCCACATTAAATGTTGTGCGAATGGCGGCACGTTCCGAAGCGGCCACAATAATATCATCACTTATATAATAATAGGAAGGGCGTATGCCATGCGCATCGCGCATAACAAACCCGTCGCCGTTGCCAATAAGCCCGCCTATATGATATCCGCCGTCGAACAGGCTTGCCGATTTCTTTAATACATTCACAACATCAAGCCTTTCGGGATGTTGTTCATCTTCCTTAACTAAAAAATGATGGACTACTTCCATCATTGCGGCAAGATCACTTTGCTTTTGGAATACGCCTGGCTCAATATTCACCAAAGCAAACAACTCTTCTGTATTTACAAGATTAAAGTTGCCGGCTAATGCAAGGTTTAAAGCGGGAATAGTATGGCATTTAATAAAGGGGTGACAAAATTCAACATTGTTTCTTCCCTGGGTACCATACCGCAAATGACCCAGCAACAGTTCTCCCATAAACCGCATATTGCCTTTCATCAAACCGGGGTGCTTTTTTAATTCCGGCTGATATTTTTCCAGTTCGGCGATCTCTTCCGATACCTGGCGAAACAAATCGGCAATGGCCATGTTCTCAATACTGCGGATGCGATGCATGAACGGATAACCCGGCTCTGTGTTCAGCTTGATCGTAGCAATGCCTGCGCCATCCTGCCCCCGGTTATGCTGTTTTTCCATAAGCAGGTACAGCTTGTTAAGTCCGTACATTACCGTACCATATTGCTGCAGGTAATAAGAGAAGGGTTTTCTAAGCCTTATAAATGCCAGTCCGCATTCATGTTTTACAGGATCGCTCATGAAGAATATTAAAAAGAAGCCGCAAAGGTACATTGTTTAAACTAAAGAATCAGGAACAACAACAGTGAAGGCTGGATTTTTGTTTTCTAAAAAAAATGCCTGCGGAAAGTCCGGCAGGCACCAACGGCTATCTTTCATAGTAGCGCAATTTTGCGCTTAACTGTTTCGCTTCGACTTTAATTGTTCCAGCACCTTACGCTGATTTTCTATTTCTGTTACCTGGGCTTCCTGCTTTTTCTTATTGTCTTCAAGCTCGTCCTGGAGGTTTCTGATCTTTTTCTCCAGTGAAGCCTGGTCTTTTACCAGGTCATCATATTTTTTTTGAGCTTTTTTGGCGACCTCTTCCTGGTCCCGGATATCTTTTTCCAGTCGCTCGCTTACCGTATAAGAAGCAACGCTGCTGTAAAAGCCATCCTCCGATAACATATTGCCTTCAAAAGGCACCGGCGTTGCCTGTTCACCCGGCTTACTGGCAAAAAAATACACCAGGCTGGTTTCTTTCTCCTTTCTGCTTTTCCTTTCCACCTTTATATACAGGTCACTGCGTTCATTGCTGATCTCCGGATTGTCAACATCCTTAAATACCATCCAGCCTTTGGTTTCCTTCGGCTTGTAGCCCCACTTGAGCATTTTACTCTTAACAGCCTGCTCTACAATATCCGGTGCATCGCTTATTTCCATTGATTTTACCGTTCTTTTGGTTTTATTGAAATCCACAACGGCTTCGCTAACCTGTGCCGAAACCGGTGTTATGCCTGAAGCAATACCTACCAGGAGAAGTAAAAAATATTTTTTCATATATCCGTTTGTAAGAAGAGACTATGTATTATAGAAAAAAGGTTGCATCCACAAAAAAATTTCATCCCAAAAAGCAAAGCGCAAAACAGTATTCCCAAAGATCGGAAAGAAAAAAACCTGTCGGCCCGGAATAAAGAAATTGTTTACTTACTCAAAAGGGTTTGTGATCAAAATACTTATTCCGCTTATCTTTACCGCACTCTTTTTTGCTTAAACATTTTGGCTTTTGGCAGGCATTAAACAATTAGCAGGACAAACATTGTGGTATGGAGCAAGCAGCATTATCCCAAGGCTGCTGACCTATATTCTAACGCCTTATCTGACCCTTAAACTAAGCGGCGCCAATTATGGTGATATGACGCTGGTTTATGCCGCCATTCCGTTCCTCAATATATTATACACCTACGGGCTGGAAACAGGTTTTTTCCGGTTCATTCAGCATGAAAAGCACAAAAAAGACCTGTATAATACGGCCAGCATATCGCTTATTATCACCACGGTATTGTTTACGGCCGTTCTTTTACTGTTTACCGGGCCCATATCCCGCATTATAAAAGTGGAAGACCATCCCGAATATGTAACACTCTTTATATTAATTGTGGCTTTCGACAGCCTTTCTACGATACCATTTGCCAAATTGCGGCAGGACGGTCGCCCGGTAAAATACGCGTTGATACGCATCACCGGCGTACTTATTTATATAAGTACATTATACTTTTTTCTCTCTGTTTGCCCGTCTTTAGCACAAAAAGACCCCAACAGCGTATTCGCGCTCCTGAGCAGTGAAACCCTCGGTATTGCTTTAGTGATCGTGGCCAACCTTATTCAATCCGTGTTTACACTGATAATGCTTTGGCAGGAGCTGAAAGCGATCCGCTGGCGGTTCAATGTGCAGCAATGGAAAGAGCTGATGACCTATTCACTTCCCATGCTCGTGGCAGGATTCGGGGGGATGATCAATGAAACATTAGACCGGCTGATGCTGGGCTGGTGGGGAGTGCCGGCGAGCGGCAACATAAAGGTCGAGATCGGCACCTATGGTGCCTGCTATAAGCTGGCTATTTTGATCACTGTTTTTATCCAGGCTTTCCGCATGGGTGCCGAGCCTTTTTTCTTCAAGCAGGCTTTGGGCGAGAATCCCCAACGGGTGTATGCAAGGGTGATGAAATTTTTTGTGATCGTTATTTGTACGATGTTCCTCTTTGTTGTGTTGTACCTGGATGCCTGGAAATATTTTATACAGAACCCCGTTTTTTGGGAAGGGCTTAAGATCGTACCTGTACTTTTATTGGCCAACATGTTCCTGGGCATTTATTACAACCTGTCGGTCTGGTATAAAATAACCAATAAAATTTCAGCCGGCGCATGGATAACGATCGGTGGTGCGCTTATCACTATTGTTATCAACTACCTGTTCATTCCGCGCTTCGGTTATATGGCCAGCGCCTGGGCTACCTTTTTTTGCTACGGAAGCATGATGGTAGCCTGTTACCTATGGGGACAAAAAGAATACCCTGTTCCATACGCCTGGAAAAAGCTTACCGCGTATATAACTATTGTGGTTGTACTGTTTTACGTTCACAGGCTGCTCACTTATCTGTGGCCGCATATGATCTTTAATTATACGCTGGCTACTGTTATACTGGGTGCGTTCCTGCTTTTTGTGCTGCGGGTAGAAAAAAATGAATTTAAAAAGCTTCCGGTTGTGGGCAGGTTTTTAAAATAAAAGGTATGTATCTCTATATAAAGGCGCTTCATATTATTTTTATAGTAACCTGGTTCAGCGGCATGTTTTATATGGTACGGCTGTTTATTTACAATACCGAAGCCGGTGAAAAGCCTGAACCGGACAAAAGTATACTTCGCGATCAATACCGCGTTATGATCAAAAGGTTGTGGCTGGGCATTACCTGGCCTTCTGCCGTGCTTACCCTCATCTTCGGATCATGGATGTGGTATATGCTGGGCTCCCTGCCGGGCTGGCTGATCATTAAGCTTTGCTTTGTGCTGGGATTGTTTTTATACCATTTTTCGCTGCAATATATTTACACCCGGCAAATGAAAGGTATTTTCCGCTGGTCATCGCGGCAATTGAGAATATGGAATGAAGTTGCCACCATTTTTTTGGTTGCCATTGTAATGCTGGTTTCCGTAAAACAAAATATGAGCTGGGCCTGGGGACTACTGGGGCTGATCGCTTTTGTAATTGTTTTGATGAGCGCCATAAAGGTGTACAGGAGATTGAGGGAAAAAGGATCCGGTGAAAAATAAAGCACCAAATCACAAAAAACAAGATCCAGATCAAAATCCGAAGAAAGAAATCCGAAATTCGAAACTATGCAAACGAAAGCCCTGCGAAACGGACATTCCCTGTAACCTGCACCCTGCAACTTGCAACTTGCGCCCTGAAAACCTGAAACCTGAAACCAATATAATTATGCAATACAACACCGATAGCATCAATCATCTCATCCGCAACAGACGTTCCGTATTCCCGGACCAGTTTGATGCGGGCAAACACATCCCCGATGAGGTCATTGAAAATATACTGATCAATGCCACCTGGGCGCCGACACATGGTCAGAATGAGCCCTGGCATTTTACGGTATTTACGGGCGATGGGTTAAAGCAACTGGCTTTATTTCAGAGTGAATTGTACAAACAGGAATCCGGCGGAGGTTTTACCGAAAAAAAATACATTAAATTAAAACAGCAACCCCTAAAAGCATCCCATATCATTGCTTTGGGCATGAAACGGAATGCAAACAGCAGGATACCTGAAATAGAAGATATAGAAGCCGTTGCCTGCGCGGTACAAAATATTTATCTTTCTGTTACGGCTTATGGATTGGGCGGGTACTGGACAACAGGCGGCATCACTTATTATGAAAAAGCCAAAAGCTTTTTTGGACTGGGCGAGGCAGACAGGTTACTCGGCTTTTTTTATACCGGCTATATTGCTGTTCCTTCTGCAAAGGGTAAACGCATCCACATTGATCATAAAGTAAGCTGGGTCCGTTAAAAAAAGAAGAAGGGAGCACGACTGCTCCCCTCGATCCCTAATCCCTAAACCCTGGAAAAACTTAGTATTTTTATTTAAAGAGATCTATGTGTTTGTATTTAACGAATGACCATATACATTTAAAATGCTTTTGTGCTTGTATATAAGTCTTTAATTTTCAGAAACTGTGCCAAACTTTTAAGATGTGGATAAGTGAACATTTTTACTGTTATTAAATAACATCCATTACAAATTTTATACCCGCTTTGAGGTACCGTTCTTTTTATATTCTTTCAATACATGCTCCCGTTTAATTTTCTCCGCATTGTGTAAATACTCACTCACTATTATTTCAAACATGGGGAAATTATTCCCTGCCTCATACTACCGTCTACGCATAACTGAAGTTACTACATACGCCATCTTTGCCGGATCATTCGCTATCGAATTACGCAGGTTTGCCGGATCTATGATTTCAAATAACAGTACCGGGGGCTGATAAGAACATGCCGCAGGGGAACAATATGCCTGCAAATCGCTTATATTTCTGTAACTTCGCCAACATTTTTTGGCTTCATTATGGCAATAAGGTATAAGGAATACAGGGGATTGAACCTGCCGGCTACAGAGCAGGAGATATTAGCAAAATGGGCTGGGGATCAGTCGTTTGAAAAAAGTGTTAGCCTGCGCAACGGAGCGCCGCCCTTTGTATTTTATGAAGGCCCGCCCAGCGCCAACGGTATGCCGGGCATTCACCACGTTATAAGCCGTACCCTCAAAGACCTGGTTTGCCGTTACAAAAGCATGAAAGGTTACCAGGTTAAACGCAAGGCCGGCTGGGATACCCATGGGCTTCCTGTAGAATTGGGCGTTGAAAAAATGCTGGGCATTACGAAAGAAGATATTGGTAAAAAAATATCGGTAGAAGAATATAACGCTACCTGCCGCAGGGAAGTATTAAAATACAAAGACAAGTGGGATGAGCTGACCATAAAAATGGGTTACTGGGTAAACCTCTCTGATCCATATATCACTTTCGAGAATAAGTATATTGAAACACTGTGGTGGTGCCTGAAAGAATTATATAAAAAAGAATTGCTTTATGAAAGTGTAAGCATTCAGCCTTACTCACCCGCTGCAGGCACCGGCCTAAGCTCGCACGAACTGAACCAGCCCGGCACTTATAAAATGGTGAAGGATACTTCGGCAGTTGTTATGTTCAAAGCAGTAAAGGACGAAAAAAGCAGGTTCTTATTTGATGCTGCCCAAAGCGATGAGCTTTTCTTTCTTGCCTGGACCACAACCCCATGGACCTTACCCTCGAATCTTGGGCTTACCGTTGGAACCAATATTGATTATGTATTGGTGCAAACATTTAACCCTTACACACATTTACCCGTAAATGTTGTGCTTGCCAAAACCCTGATCCATACATTTCTTAAGGCCGAAGACGAGAACGGAGATTTTGAGGGATACCCCTCCGCAACCAAAAAGCTGCCGTGGAAAATACTCAGTGAGTTCAAGGGCAAAGATCTTGAAGCAGTAGCATATGAGCAGCTTCTTCCGTTCGAAGCAAATTCTCCTGAAGCCATCCGGGAAATAACCCCCGGCGCAGATCCGTTCCGCATTATGCTGGGCGATTTTGTAACAACCGAAGATGGCACCGGCATAGTGCATACCGCTCCGGCTTTTGGTGCAGATGACTATAAAGTGGGGAAAAAATACAATATCGGCATTGTCACTACTGTAAACAGGGAAGGAAAGTTTATAGAAGGGCTTGGAGAATTCAGTGGCCGTTATGTAAAAAATTATAAAGACGAAAAAGATTACGCAGATGTGAACGTGGATATTGCCGTAAAGCTGAAAAAGGAGAACCGGGCTTTTAAGATCGAAAAATACGAACACAATTACCCCCATTGCTGGCGTACCGATAAACCGGTTTTATATTATCCGCTGGATGCATGGTTCATTAAAACCACGGCATTGAGAGACAGGATGGTGGAGCTCAATAAAACCATTAACTGGAAACCCAGGTCAACCGGTGAAGGCCGTTTCGGCAACTGGTTGGAGAATATGGTAGACTGGAACCTGAGCAGGAGCCGGTATTGGGGAACACCGTTGCCCATCTGGAGAACAGAAGACGGGGTGGAAGAAAAATGCATCGGTTCCATACACGAGCTGAACGAGGAAATAAAAAAGGCGAACGAAGTACTGGGCGGCAATGTAAATGAAAATTATTTGCATAATGGTATCCTCGACCTGCACAAGCCTTATGTAGACGAAGTGATCCTGGTGAGCGGTACCGGCAAGCCGATGGAACGTGTTCCCGATCTGGTAGATGTATGGTTCGACAGTGGCGCCATGCCTTATGCCCAATGGCATTTCCCTTTTGAAAATGCTGAAACTTTTGCCCAAAACTACCCTGCCGATTTTATAGCAGAAGGTGTTGACCAAACACGTGGCTGGTTTTATACCCTCCACGCGCTGGGCAGCCTCCTTAAAGAATCGGTACAGGAAGAGCTGCAAAAAGCCGGTATAAAAGTGAACGAAGAAAAATACCCGGGACTTGCTTTCAAAACCTGTGTATCAAACGGACTGGTGCTTGATAAGAACGGGAACAAGATGAGCAAGCGGGTGGGAAATGTTGTGGACCCGTTTGCCACTATTGAACAATACGGGGCAGATGCCACCCGGTGGTACCTTATTACCAACGCCTCCCCCTGGGATAACCTGAAGTTTGACCTCCAGGGAATAAAAGAAGTACAGCGTAAGTTCTTTGGCACCTTATACAATACCTACCAGTTTTTTGCCCTGTATGCCAATGTAGATGGTTTTGCGTTTAAGGAAGCTTATGTTCCCCTGGAACAGCGCCCGGAAATTGACCGCTGGATACTGTCTTCTTTGAACAGCCTGAAAAAACGGGTAACCGCGTATATGGACGATTATGAGCCTACCCATGCAGGGCGGGCCATTGAAGATTTTGTGGATGAGCATTTAAGCAACTGGTATGTAAGGTTGTGCCGCCGCCGCTTCTGGAAGCCTGCCCGCCAGGGGCATTCGGGGGGAGGTGAGCATGACAAAATATGCGCTTATCAAACATTGTATGAGTGTTTGGAAACCGTGCTGCAGCTTATGGCTCCAATTTCGCCTTTCTTTTGCGATGCCTTATTCAATAACCTGAATGCAGTGTCGGGCAGAAATAAAGCAAGCTCCATTCATCATACTTTGTTCCCCGAACCTGATGCAGCGGCCATAGATACGGCGTTAGAAGAAAGAATGCAGATGGCCCAGGATATTTCATCACTGACACTTTCGCTTCGTAAAAAAGTGAATATAAAAGTCCGTCAGCCGCTCCGGAAAGTCCTCATTCCCGTACAAAACGAACAAATGAAGGATCAGATAACCAGGGTGGAAGACCTGATCAAAAACGAAGTGAATATTAAGGAAATAGAATATATTACGGAGGGAAACGGCTTTATCAGCAAAAAAATAAAGCCCAATTTCATAGCCCTGGGTAAAAAACTGGGTGCAAAAATGAAACCTGTAAGCGCTGCGATAGCATCATTTACCCAGGAAGACATAGCTGCAATAGAAGCAGAAGGCGTTTATATGCTTAATGTGAACGGAGAAAAGATCCCGCTTCAACTGTCGGAAGTAGAGATCCAGAGCGAAGATGTACCGGGGTGGATGGTAGCCAATAAGGGAATGTTAACAGTAGCCCTTGATGTAACGGTTACACCCGAACTGGAAAATGAAGGGATTGCAAGGGAAATCGTTAACAGGATCCAGAAAATCCGCAAAGACAACGGCTATGAACTGACCGACAGAATTCTGGTAAAACTATCCGAAAATACTGTACTCAAACCGTCTATCACTGAATATAATACATATATTTGCGCGGAAATTTTGGCAGATAAAATAGAATGGTTACCAGATATGGCGAACGGTATTGATATAGAAGTGAATGACATACCTCTAAAAATTTTAGTGACCAAAAAAGTATAAATGCATGGCAACCAATAAGAAAGCAGCAAAAAAAGCAGCAGCCCCCAGGGTCAGATCTGCTAAGGCAACGCCCAAAAAAGCGGTGAAACCTGCAAAACCCGCACCTAAAAAGGTTGCAACGCCTTCAAAAAAGGCTAAATCTGCGAAAACGGTGGCACATAAACCTGTTGCAAAAAAAGCCGCAAAAAAAGCTGAACCCAAAAAGTCTGCGACCAAAAAAGCAACAAAACCTATTGGTTCTGTAAAAAAAGTTGCGCATACAGCCGGCCACGAGCCGGCTAAAAAAGCACCTAAGGAAGTACTGTCGGCCGCGGCAAAACATACGTCTTCAAAATTTGAACAAATAAAGAGAGCAGCTAAAGACAGGTCAAAAGCACAAAAAGCAAAAGCAACGAAACCTGTTGTTATTCCCAAATTAAGTACGAGCCATGCACGAAAGTACGAGCCCGAATTTACCCAGTCTGTACTTGACCGTCCCGTAGCTCAGCAAAGTACCCCAACTATGAAATACAGTGATACCGAATTAATTGAATTTAAAGAACTTATATTACGCAAGTTAGAAGCGGCAAAAAAAGAGCTCAATTATCTCCAGGGGCTCATAACCCGCAAAGATGATATGGGGGGAGATGAAAGTGAAAACCGGTATATGACAATGGAAGATGGCAGCATAAGCATGGAAAGAGAACAACTGAGCCAGATGGCAAGCCGCCAGATACAATATATTGATCATTTGGAAAAGGCCATGATGCGTATTGAGAACAAAACATATGGCATCTGCAGGGTTACCGGTAAGCTCATAGATAAGGCAAGGTTACGTGCAGTGCCTCACGCCACTTTAAGCATGGAAGCCAAAATGGGATATGCTAAAAATCCCAATATTCAATAATTTGCTTGCTTAAAATCAGTTTAAAGCCGGATGTTTATTGAAAAAGCATCCGGCTTTTTTATATATCCCCTGCTGAATTCTCTTCACTCAAGTTTTTTATCAAAATAAAAACCATATGCAGTCAAGACTATTTTTGCTGATGCTGATCACAGCCATCACGGGCTCTGTCCTTCCCATACAGGCAGGAATAAACGCCAGGCTGGGTAAGGTGTCGGGAGGCCCTGTAATTGCCGCTTTTATATCTTTTTTGGTAGGAACTGTTTTTTTGGCGGTTTACCTGTTCATCAGCCGCAGGCACAGCTTCCAGTGGAACGGGATACAGGCAGCGCCCCTGTGGCTGTTTGCCGGGGGGTTGATCGGCGCCTTTTATGTAGCGGCCATTACCTTTATTGTGCCCACACTTGGAACAGCCCTCACCTTTGCGCTTATTATAGCAGGTCAGTTGCTGGCTGCTATGGTCATTGACCATTACGGGTGGCTGGGCATGAGTGTACATGAAATAAGCGCAGGAAGGATAGCCGGCGCTGTTTTATTGATCACCGGTGTGATACTGATCCAGAAATATTAGAAGCGGTTTTATAGTTTTTTCTTACTTATTTTATTTTTGAGGAATACCCTTGCTTCGTGTACCCCGTCACTGTCGCCAAATGCATCCTTGGGTAGTAAAAAGAAGCTGCGTGGATTAAAATACAGGTGAAAAAAATTGGGCGTTTCTATCATTTCGCTGAATTCTCTCCATGCCCAGCTTTTACTTCCCTTTGAATTTTCAATGAAAAAATGATTTTCTTCCAGCGACACCCGGAAGCTGTCGCGGAATGTGGCAGATTTTTTATAAATAGCCGAAGGCAGCCATCGCCAGAAAGCAAGCATCAGCACTACCCATAAAACAAAGCTGATCAGGAAAGCGAGCGGGGTTACTTTTTTATAGTAGAATAAAATGGCGGCCACAGAAGTAAAAACATTTACCAGGATGATCATGAACTTGATTTCCCGCTTGCTGATAAAATGATAGCGCAGCGCTTGCAATACCTGGGCTTTTTTGTATGTTACCGTTACCTGCATAAGCCATGAAGATAAAAAAAGAAAAGTTTAAATTCCTTTTTTATATAATACAGGAATTTAAACTTTTACTGCGCCGGTGAACCGGTAGCGGTAAATCATTACTGAACCGCAAACAGTGCCATGCACAGCATTTATTTTCCGGAAAACGTATGGGCTGAGCCTGTACGTTTTCCCTGCACATCATCTGATATCACGGCATTTTTTGTACCCGCCGTTTGCAGCCTGGTAAGGCGTTATGGACTGGGCACAGGAAGAAAGAAAAAGAACAAAAAGCAATGCTGCGATGAATCTTATCATTTTAAAACAATTTAGACTGTAAAGAAAATACCAGGCATGCAAAAAAAGAATTATACAGACCGTAATTCTACGAGATTACACTTATTGCGGGTTCAAACACAAAAAACGATAAAAATTGTTCATTTAACGTAAATGGCTGCTTAACAGCTTCCTGCAAAACCCCGTATTTGAAGCTTAAATGAGCGCCCGTTTTAAACTATAATATTGATTTTCAATATCAGGCGGAGCAAAAAAATCATCCCGGCGAGCCTGAACGGAGTTGTGCAGGTTCATTCCTAACCGTTATTTGTTCCTAACTTTGATACATGGCGATTTTTAAAAAATACCGCATGGATAAAACTGTTTTTGGTATGAGAAAACATCAAAGCTGATGCCTGATATTTTGCATAGTATTCAACTTGCGTGAGGACTAGAAGCGGAAGCCTATTTATTTTCCCCTTTTTTCAGTTCTTTATTTTTAGATGCGGGTGGCAAAAAATTTTCGGATGTGATTACTTCCCTGCCCGTTTTCTGCTCTAATGCAAGTCTTGCATCTTTACACTTATATCTGTCCATTCCTGATGAATGACGTTGGTAAGAAAAGCAAATTCATCAGATTTTTCCACCCCGCTTTGCTTCCAGTAATCAGTGAGTTTGTTCCGGGTTTCCTGTCCGCTCATCCGTTGCTGTATCCACTTTTCACTTCTACCCAATTTCTGCCAGTTTGCCCTTGCCCTGTCGAGGCTTTGTTCAGGGTCGGCTATTTCCTGCATTCTTTCGTGCCCTACTTTTGCCAGCCATTGTTTAAACGGTTCGGCTTTAGGAGAAGGAATGGATTGGATAATACGAAGTAAGGTTTCAGTATCTGCAACGTCCGTTTCTCTCATTTTACCGTCCTCAGCTTCCATTTTCAACTGTCCCAGATTTTGGGACACTTCACTTCCCTCTGTTTTCAGTTTGGTTTTCAAGGCATTCCAATACTTTCTCGGACGTGGGCTTTCTGTTAAGATTTCAATTACATCTATAACCGAAAAAAACCACAGTTCTTTTTCTTCGTCCCAATGGGTGCGGACTTTCTTACTTTCAAAAAGTTTGATGTTTCTCATGTAACAAATATAAAAATTTACAATTATCGGCGTCCTAATAAATAATTTAGTGATCACAAGGCAGCAGGCTATACACAAAGCAATACCACCAAAATCCGCGCTATGGATTTCGATAGCTTTATTTATTTGTTCCTGACTTTGATACACGACAATTTTCAAAAATACCGGATGGATAAAACCGTTTACGACCGGAATAATTCAATGGCGTACTGCACCAAAATAGTAAGGCATAACCCCAAAAGCACAAACAATTTCTCCATCACAAAATAATGAATAACCAGCACGGCAAATTTTAATAAACGCAAACACTTAAAATTTTTAATTATATCCTTTTATCTCACATAATTAGTTGCTTAAAATACAGTTTCCTCATAAAATTGGATTACATTATGCGAGCATGAGAAACATATATGTCTTCATTCCGATATCGCATATCCCGCCAATACCTGCCGGTTATTCTCATTTGTTAAGGCAATGATTTTGTACACAACAAATGTGTGTATGCCGTAACATTCAAATTTCACTAAAAACTAATTCAATATGAAATATTTGTTGCTATCTTTTATCTTTTTTATAGCTCTCGGCAATGCCTTTGCTCAAATAAATAAAGGTGTTTGGATGGTGGGCGGAAATGGAACTTTTCTCTCTTCGAAAATAAAATTCGAAAATTCAACTTATGCAGCTGGCTCAGACCGGGTAAGCGTATCTGTATCCGCCCCAATCGGTTACTTTTTCGTGGATAAATTCGCTGCAGGTTTGAAGCCTGCATACGACAAGTTTAAAGAAGAATCAACTGGGGGAGGATATTCAAATGAAAACAGGTATGGGTTGGGTCCGTTTGCCAGATATTATTTTTTGAACAAAGACAACCAGTTTAATATCCTCACCGACCTTGGCTATCAATATGGATTGTACAGGTTCAAGCCAAGAAGAGGTCATATTAATACTTTTTTTGCAGGCGCCGGATTAACTGGCTTTTTTAATACAAGTGTAGGCATAGAAATATTGGCGGGATACTATTTTAGAAAGGAAATCGTAAAAGAATCTTACACAACTACTCAAAAGGGGTTTCAAATGTCAATAGGATTTCAATTTTATCTCGAAAAATAAAAAACTTAAGTTATGAAAAAACTAATTTTATTGTTTTTACGGTTACCATTTCTGCAAAAAGCATTACCAGTGTTCACGGTACCGCTCTTAATATTAGCCCGGTAGTAGACAAAGCGCCCTATAACAAAGTTTCAAACAGCGGGGCCATCACATTTTCGCCTGCTGTGGGATACTTTTTACCGGCAAATTTGCCGCAGGTGTAAAGCCTGCTTTTTCGCATTATAAAACAAAAAAAATCCATCCCGGAGAACCGGAACGGATTTGTGTAGGTTTTATATATTCCTAACCGTCCTAAATGAATTTTTAGCTGCAGCCCATGCTGTTGCCGCAGTTCAGGCATTTGTAGCAGGTGCCGCTGCGCACGGTAATGTGCCCGCAGGTATTACAGGCAGGCGCATCGCTTTGCATGCTTTTAAGGTGCAGGCTTACCACATTTGCACCGGCCGCCGACCGTTGGGCCTTAGACGGCTGAACAGGAGAACCGCTGTTGGGCGAGGTTCCCACCACTCTTACATCGCTCAGCGCCGGTGGCTTGGCATATTCCAGTCCTGTGGGCACATCGTCCCAATCATCAGTACCGGCATTCCCGATCTCCGGCTTATCCAATACATGCACCAGGTCTGTTCTTCCCAAATATTCATATGCCAGGCACCGGAATACAAAATCCACGATAGAAGTGGTAGACTTGATATTCGGGTGGTCTACCATGCCGGCCGGCTCAAACTTGGTGAACACAAATTTTTCTACAAACTCTTCCAGCGGCACCCCGTACTGGAGTCCAACAGAAACCGATATGGCAAAGCAGTTCATCAGGCTGCGTAAAGTAGAGCCCTCTTTTGCCAGGTCAATGAATATCTCACCCAATGTTCCATCGCCGTATTCGCCGGTGCGGAGGAAAAGCGCCTGCCCGTTTATTTTAGCCTTTTGCGTAAACCCGCGGCGTTTGGCAGGCAGGGTCTTTCTTTCCACGATCATTGATAGCTGGCGCTTTAACTTGGTATCGGTTGATTCCTGCATGCGTTTGTGCAGCTCATCCAGCAATTCATCCACAGTTAGCTTGCCCATATCAATAAAATGGCTGTCCTGTGCAGGTGCAGCTTCCGCACGCTCTTCTTTGGGCTTTGTCTTCTTTGTATCGCTTTTATTGCTGAGCGGCTGGCTGAGTTTTGATCCGTCGCGGTATAAAGCACAGGCTTTCAACCCCAGCTCCCAGCTAAGCATATATGAATCGGCTATTTCTTCTACCGTTGCTTCATGGGGCAGGTTAATGGTTTTAGAGATTGCCCCGCTGATAAAAGGCTGGGCGGCAGCCATCATACGGATATGCCCGTGCGCATGGATAAAGCGTTCGCCTTTTTTGCCGCATTTGTTGGCGCAATCAAATACGGGGTAATGTTCCTTTTTAAGATGCGGCGCTCCTTCAATGGTCATCGTGCCGCATATATAGTCGTTTGCCGCTTCAATCTGGGCTTCCGTAAAGCCTAAAGCTGCAAGCAGGTTAAAGTTCCAGTCGTTGTACTGTTCCGGTGTAAAGCCAAGCCGTTCCAGGCAGGGTTCCCCTAAAGTGAATTTATTGAATACGAAACCGATCTCAAATGCAGAGGCAAGCGCTGCATCCAGCTTTTTGATCTCTTCGGCTATAAATCCCTTTTCGCTCAATGTTTGAGGATTAATGAAAGGAGCGCCTGCAAATGCTGCGGAACCAACGGCATATTTAATAATAGCGTCAATTTCTTTTCGACTGTACTTAAGGTTTTTCAATGCCTGTGGTACCGACTGGTTAATGATCTTAAAATAACCGCCGCCGCTCAGCTTTTTAAATTTCACCAGGGCAAAATCGGGCTCTACACCCGTAGTATCGCAATCCATAACCAGCCCTATCGTGCCGGTGGGAGCTATAACAGTGGTTTGCGCATTCCGGTAGCCGTATTTCTCTCCCATTTCCACAGCTTCATCCCATGCGTTGCAGGCCGCTTTCAGCAGGTAGTCCGGGCAGTATTTAGCATGAATGCCCTGTGGCTTAGTGCTCAGTTGTTCATATTCATCGGCATCATACGCAGCAAGGCGGTGGTTGCGCATTACGCGCATCATGTCTTCCTTATTTTCTTCATACCGGGCAAAAGCTCCCAGGTGCTGCGCAATTTCGGCGGATGTTTTATAAGAAACCCCCGTCATAATGGCCGTAATAGCGCCGGCTATGCCGCGGGCTTCTTTGCTGTCGTAGGGAATACCGCTTATCATAAGCATAGAACCCAGGTTGGCATATCCCAGTCCAAGTGTCCTGTAATCATACGAAAGCTGGGCCACCTCTTTAGAAGGGAACTGCGCCATAAGCACAGATATTTCCAGAACGGTTGTCCAGAGGCGCACGGTGTACTCGAAGCCTTTTACATCAAAAACGTTGTTCTCTTCATTGAAAAACTTGCGAAGGTTCACGGAGGCAAGATTGCAGGCAGTATTGTCTAAGAACATATACTCACTACAAGGGTTGGAGGCCCGGATACGTCCACCTTTGGGGCTGGTATGCCATTCATTAATGGTGGTATCGTATTGGGTACCCGGGTCTGCACAACGCCAGGCTGCATACGCAATCTGGTTCCAAACTTCCCTGGAAGGTACTTTTTTCATTATCCTTCCATCGGAACGCGCCTTCAGTTCCCAATCCTCGTTATTTTTCAGTTTTTCAAAGAAATCGTTTGAAATGCGGATCGAATTGTTTGAGTTTTGACCGCTCACGGTTTTGTAGGCTTCTCCTTCATAATCCGATGCATACCCGGCAGCGATTAGTGCAGCCACTTTATTTTCCTCCTCCACTTTCCAGTTGATAAATTCCATTATCTCGGGGTGATCGAGATCAAGACATACCATTTTAGCAGCCCGACGGGTGGTGCCGCCGCTTTTGATGGCCCCTGCAGCCCTGTCGCCGATCTTTAAAAAGCTCATCAATCCCGATGAAGTGCCACCGCCGCTCAGTTTTTCACCTTCGCCGCGTATATTGGAATAATTGGTGCCTACGCCGCTGCCATACTTGAATATACGGGCTTCCCTCACCCACAGATCCATGATACCCCCTTCGTTTACCAGGTCGTCTTCAACGCTCAATATAAAACAGGCATGGGGCTGCGGGCGCTCATATGCCGAAGTTGATCTTTTTAGTTTGGCATCTTTTGGGTCTACATAATAATGTCCCTGCGGCTTTCCTTTAATGTCATAGCTTTCATACAGCCCGGTATTGAACCATTGCGGGCTGTTGGGCACGCAGGCCTGGTTTAAAATACAATATACCAGCTCTTCATAAAACACCTGTGCGTCCTGCGCGGAAGCAAAATACCCGTACCGCTCTCCCCATACTTTCCAGCAATTGGCCATACGGTGCGCCACCTGCTTTGCCGAAGTTTCGCGGCCCAGAGACCCGTCGGGCTGGGGCACCCCTGCTTTACGGAAATATTTCTGCGCCAATATATCGGTAGCTATCTGGCTCCATTGTTTGGGAACTTCCACATTTTTCATTTCAAATACGATCTCCCCGCTGGGGTTGCGTATTACGGAGCTGCGGTAATCGTATTCAAACTGATCAAAAACATCTATTCCGTCCCTGGTAAAGAGACGGTGATACCTTAAGCCACCGCTTTGTTTTTCATTTGTCATAATTATGTTGGGTTTGATAAGTTTTGCGATAAGTTAAGTTACTATTATCAAATGATAAGAGGACGAAAATATCAGGCTTAATTGTTTTGTCAAACTGTTAAATATTAACAGCGTGTGGATAAGTACTGAATAGGTAATACAGGATTTGGTTTTATTACTTCTTCACATGCATTTGAAAAAAAAATTTGGTTTTGCGGCTAAAGTTCTTTAAATATCATTAGCATCCCGGTCAACACCGCACTGACCGGTATTTTGCAGCAGGGGATGCAGATATCCCCACATTTCAGCTTTTCTCTTTTATTGGCTCCCGGGGATATAAAATATTCATAAAACGGCCGGCTTCTTAAAACCGCCGGAACATTTAGGCATTTGGTTTTACCGGCAGCCTTATAATACGTTTTGCGTACTTTTACCCGGCACCACCTTATATTTACGATGCAGCAGTATTATTTTTTTAAACGGGCTAACCCAAAAACTTTTTGCATTTTTGCAGCTAAGGAATCCATAGCATGACCGATCTTATTCATCAATCCATAGCAGGCAAAAAAAAGGCGGGCAGGAAATCATTTGCCGTACTTATTGATCCCGATAAAGTAGACGAACAAAAGATAGCGGAACTGTCGGAGCTCACCACCGAGGCCAACGTGGATTATTTACTGGTAGGAGGAAGCCTGGTGATCAGCAACCACCTTGATGAAGTTGTGAAACAGGTCAAAAGACAATGCAGCATACCGGTCATCCTTTTTCCCGGTACCCCTTCGCAGGTCAGCCGTTACGCCGATGCGCTGCTGTATCTCTCCCTGATCTCGGGCAGGAACCCTGAATTGCTGATAGGGCAGCATGTGATCTCGGCGCCGTTTGTTAAGCAAAGCGGGCTGGAGATCATTTCAACGGGGTATATGGTCATTGATGGCGGGGCTCCTACAACGGTGTCTTATATCAGCAATGCCACACCCATCCCGTTCAATAAAAACGAAATTGCCATGTGCACAGCCATGGCAGGTGAAATGCTGGGCATGAAACTTATATATATGGATGCGGGCAGCGGCGCCGAGCGGCCCATTACAGAAGCAATGATTGCCGGGGTAGCCAACGCAATAGAGGTACCCCTTGTTGTTGGCGGGGGCATAACCGATCCTGAAAAGGCCTATCTTAACTGCAAAGCCGGCGCAGACGTAATAGTGGTAGGCAACGCCATAGAAAAGGACATCTCCCTTATAAAAGAAATAAGCACAGCCATACACAGTGTGCCAGTCCGCGTATAGCGTATATTTTAGACCTCATTTCAAAATTTCACATAAAAAATACCCCTGCAAGTAAAAAAAGTATTTTCTTTGCATCGTCAAAAAAACTTATTAAAGCTCAGCTATAATGCAAAAAAATCTCACCATAGTACTCGCTGATGTGTTTGCCAGGGCAGACGCTACATTGCGTGGGGTTTTTCCTGTTCTGCCAGGAGCAGTTTTTTTCTGTCCTCCAACTCCCTTCCGGGTGCGACGTTGATACATTTTACCATAGCATACCCACCGTTATGGAAAAATACCGCATCAGAAAAGCTGATGGCGGCATGGTGGCAGTTACCCCTTTTATAACTTGCTATTTAAGGAACAAAAAGAATGAAAACGCAGGAACAATTTCAGATACTCATTGCCAATGAAAGCCACCTCAGCTTTGCACAGATCATTTGCGATGAAATGGCCTCCTCAGCCAAAGCCCGGGGAACAGGCATAGCCAAAAGGAGCCCCGAATACATACAACAGAAAATGCGTGAAGGCAAAGCGGTGATCGCCTTTAATAAAGAGGGGATCTGGGCCGGGTTTTGCTATATAGAAACCTGGAGCCATGGCGAATATGTAGCCAATTCGGGACTTATTGTTGCACCCCCTTTCAGAAAAAGCGGGCTGGCGCGCGCCATTAAAAGGAAAATATTTGAGCTGAGCCGTAAGCTATATCCCGAAGCAAAAATATTTGGGCTTACCACGGGACTGGCAGTAATGAAGATCAATTCCGAACTGGGGTATGAACCGGTTACTTATTCTGAATTAACACAGGATGAGGCTTTTTGGGCAGGTTGTAAAAATTGCGTAAACTACGACGTGTTGATGAGCAAAGAGCGAAAGAACTGCTTTTGCACGGCGATGCTCTATGATCCAAAAGAGCATTCCAAACCGGAAGAGACCAAAGAAGCGTTCCGGCAACATTCTAAATTATACGAACGCTTTATGCGTATTAAGAAATGGAAGCTGCTGCAGCCTTTTTTAAAGAAGGATAAGGAAGAATCCAAAAGCAGGCGCAATATGAAGACAATACTGCATTTTTTCTTTAACCTGTAGCTTTGCAGTTCTAAAGCATATATGCTTTCGGAATATCAGTTTAAAAGTAGAAACGAATGAAAAAAATTGTTTTGGGCTTTAGCGGCGGATTAGATACATCCTATTGTGTAAAATATTTGAGCGAAGACAGGGGCTATGAAGTACATTCTGTTATTGTAAATACCGGTGGATTTACTGAAGAAGAGCTGGAAAAGATTGAAGCGCATGCTTATGCCCTTGGCGTAAAAACACATACTACCGTAGATGCGGTGTCATCGTATTACGACAGCATCATCAGGTACCTGGTTTACGGAAATGTTTTAAAGAACAACACGTATCCTTTAAGCGTGAGCGCAGAAAGGCTGAGCCAGGCGCTGCACATTGCTGAGCATGCAAAAAAGCTGCATGCCGATGCGGTGGCGCATGGCAGCACAGGAGCGGGCAACGACCAGGTACGTTTTGATATGATCTTTCATATCATGATCCCCGGTGTGGAGATCATTACGCCTATCCGTGATCTGAAGCTGAGCCGTGAAGCAGAAATAGCTTACCTTAAGGACAAAGGCGTACAGATGAATTTTGAAAAAGCCGTATACTCCATCAATAAAGGGCTCTGGGGCACAAGCGTAGGCGGTAAAGAAACTTTATCATCCAAAGGCATATTGCCCGAGGAAGCATGGCCCACGCAAGTTACCGCATCCGAAGCAAGGGAAGTGAAGCTGAGCTTTACAAAGGGTGAGCTAACGGGCGTGGACGACCGGTCTTTTGGCCACCCCACAGAAGCCATCCGGTACCTGCAGACCATTGCCGGGTCTTATGGCATAGGGCGTGATATTCATGTAGGAGATACCATTATCGGCATAAAAGGGCGTGTAGGGTTTGAAGCAGCGGCGCCTATGGTTATATTAAAAGCACACCATGCGCTGGAAAAGCATGTGCTTACCAAATGGCAGCTTAACTGGAAAGACCAGTTGGCGCAGTTTTACGGCAACTGGCTGCATGAAGGACAGATACTGGATCCTGTAATGCGGGATATTGAAGCTTTTTTGGAAAATTCGCAGGAAACTGTTACCGGTGAAGTGTTTGTTCAGTTGCTGCCTTACCGTTTCCAGGTTATTGGCATTGAATCGCCTCATGATCTGATGAACAGCAGGTTTGGGAAATATGGCGAAATGAACACTGGTTTCACCGGCGAAGACGTAAGAGGATTCAGCAAAATATTCGGCAACCAGGTTTCTATACATCATTTAGTAAATACAAAGGTGTAGGGAATAAGCTATGAGGTGGTGTTGCCTTATGCCTTACACCCTATACCTTACACCTCACACCTTATACCTTATACCTTATACCATATACCTTATACCATATACCACCATACACGATGAAAATAAAAGCAGGAATAATAGGCGGCGCAGGATATACCGGCGGGGAACTGATCAGGTTATTATTGAATCATCCGGATGTGGATTTTTCTTTTATTCACAGTCGCAGCAATGCAGGCAAACCGCTTTGTTCGGTTCACCAGGACCTCCTGGGAGATACGGATCTGGCATTCACCAACGACCTTGCTCCCGTACAAAATGGAAATCTTGACGTTTTATTTTTGTGCCTGGGGCACGGCGAGTCAAGAAAATTCCTTTCGGAAAATACAGTGAGTGAGCATACCAGGATCATAGATCTTGCAAATGATTTCCGGCTCAGCGCTCAATCTGCCATTGGCAGCCGCAGCTTTGTTTACGGTTTGCCCGAAATAAACCGCGAAGCGATCCGGTCGGCGCACGATATTGCCAACCCCGGCTGCTTTGCCACCGCTATACAATTGGGATTGCTTCCCATGGCAAAAGCAGGGTTGCTGGAAGAAGTATATACAACGGGCATCACCGGCAGCACCGGCGCCGGGCAAAGTCTTTCATCTACTGCTCATTTTAGCTGGCGGGCAAACAATATACAGGCATACAAAACCCTGACTCACCAGCATCTCGGGGAAATTGCACAGTCGCTTATGCAGGTGTCGCCATCCAATGGACGTGAGCAACAACTTAATTTTGTGCCCTGGCGCGGCGATTTTACGCGTGGTATTTTTATAAGCTCCACTATACATTGTGAGCGCCCGTATAAAGAGTTGACCGGGCTGTATAAAGATTTTTATAAGGACCAGCTATTTACCATAGTAAGTGATGTGCCGATATTTTTAAAGCAGGTGGTCAACACCAACAAATGCATTATCCAGCTAGAAAAGGTAGGTACTAAATTAGTGGTACATTCCATTACCGACAATTTATTAAAGGGCGCCTGCGGGCAGGCTGTTCAAAATATGAACCTGATGTTTGGTATTGATGAAGCAGCGGGGTTGAGGCTGAAAGCGGGAGCGTTTTGAGTGAGAGAAGGTAATATAAGGTAGAAGGTAAAGGGTGGAAGGTAGAGGGTAGGCGGAAGGGTATGGGGTGGAAGTGACGGGTGATGTGCGGTTGCTTGACCTGCAACCTGAAACCTGTAACTTGCAATCAACACAACACATTTTGCTAACCATTTAAAATACCGTTATGCGTGATTACAAGAAACTTGAAGTTTGGAGTAAGTTCCATCACCTTTATTTGTATATAAAAAAAGAGATTGCAGTGAAATTACCGAAAGAAGAGAAATATGAATTGGCTTCGCAATTGCAAAGAGCAGCATTATCCGTTCCTCTAAATATAGCAGAAGGTTGTGGCAGATATACAGATAAAGATTTTGCACATTTTCTTGATAACGCATTAGGATCATTAAATGAAACTGATTATTGCTGTTTTGCTGCATCTGAGTTGGATTATATCAGCAATAAAGAATATAATATTGTAAACAAAATGATTAATGAGTCAAGGGCTATGCTCATAGCCTTTCTAAAATTCTTACGACGATGATCCTGCCCTACACCTTTTTTCTACCTTATACCCTACACCCTCTACCTTACACCTTATTAACGAACTAAATAACTTACACATATCATGAACTTATTCGACGTATACCCCATCAACAATATAGCCATCGTAAAAGCCAAAGGTTCTTATGTGTGGGATGATAAGGGAGAGCAGTATCTTGACCTGTATGGCGGGCATGCCGTTATTTCAATAGGACATACTCACCCTCATTGGGTTCAGCGCATAGAAGAGCAGCTAAAAAAAATAGCTTTTTATTCCAATTCCATTAAGATCCCCCTGCAGCAGGAGCTGGCTGCAAAGCTCGGGCGGCTATCGGGCAAGGAAGATTACCAGCTTTTTCTGTGTAACAGCGGCGCCGAAGCCAATGAAAATGCTTTAAAGCTGGCCTCTTTTTACAACAACAGGAAAAAGGTAGTGGCTTTCACCAGATCTTTTCACGGGCGTACCTCATTAGCGGTATCCGTTACGGATAATAAAAATTATATCGCCCCCGTAAATGAAACCGGCAATGTGATATTCCTCCCGTTCAACGATGAGCAGGCCCTGGAAGACTGCTTCGCAAAAAACGGGAAAGAAATTTCTTCAGTTATTATAGAAGGTATACAGGGTGTTGGCGGCATTAATGTGGCCGAAGACAGCTTTTTAGAAAAGATCCGCAGCTTATGTGATGAATACGGTGCTGTATACATTGCGGATAGTGTGCAATGCGGCTATGGAAGAACAGGAAAGTTTTTTAGTCATGATTTTGCCGGGGTAAAAGCCGATATCTATTCCATGGCCAAAGGAATGGGCAATGGGTTTCCGGTGGCGGGTATCATTATTGCACCGCATATTAAGCCCAAACATTTCCAGTTGGGTACCACATTTGGCGGCAATCATTTGGCCTGCGCTGCTGCGCTGGCCGTATTGGAAGTGCTGGAATCGGAAAAATTACTGGGGAACGCGGTAATGGTGGGTAAATACCTGAAAGAAGCATTAAAAAATATTCCTGAGCTGAAAAATGTCCGTGGCAGGGGACTGATGATCGGGTTTGACGTGCCTGAAGGATTGAAGGATCTGAAAAAGAATTTGCTGCTGAACCAGAAAATATTTACGGGAGAGGCTAAGCCCAATGTTATCCGCTTATTGCCTTCCCTGGCTTTGAAAAAAAGAGATGCCGAAGATTTTATTGAGGCCATCAAAGAAGAAATTGCTGCCCTGGCTGTGCAGGAAGCATAGCTGCAGGCATGTGAGATGAAGAAGAAAAAAAGCTTGTAAAAAATTGTACGTTTTTAATCATTAAGAGATGGGTTTCGAATCAAAAGAACTGCTCCAAATTCCGCCATCCGGCATTGCCCGGTTTGTTTCTGCAAACGACGTAAAGAATATTAATGCTCTGGCAAAGCTGGCTTTAGCATATAAGGCAGATCCGTTCATGCACAAAACAAAAGGGATCAATAAACGCATAGGCCTGCTGTTTCTGAACCCCAGTATGCGAACCCGTTTAAGCACCCAAATTGCTGCGCAGAATTTAGGAATGGAAGCGATCGTATTTAATGTAGGCAGTGAAGGCTGGGCTTTGGAATTTGAAGATGAAGCCATCATGAGCGGCAATAAAGTGGAACATGTAAAAGATGCGGCCCCCATTATGGGCAAATATTTTGATATTCTCTGCATCCGCACATTTCCTTCTTTAAAAAACAGGGAAGACGACTACAGCGAGCTGTACATCAATCAATTTATTAAATATGCCGGCATCCCGGTGGTAAGCCTTGAAAGCGCTACTTTACATCCCCTGCAAAGTTTAACAGACATTATAA
>NZ_DAOMOZ010000017.1:0-38192 GCF_035444585.1 Agriterribacter sp. | reverse complement strand
TAGCCTCGCTGCGGTTGGGTTTAATGCGGTCCATCATGCTTTCCATCATTTGTGTAGCTACAATAACCGGCTTGCCTCGGTGCAGGCATTTGCGTATGATATCTTTTTGTATCAGTGGAACCTGTTCAACAGGCATTTCAACGCCAAGGTCGCCGCGGGCGATCATAACGCCATCCGATTCCAGAATGATCTCACGAAGGTTTACAATGGCTTCGGGCATTTCAATTTTAGCCATCACCTTGCATTTGCTCTCCCGTTCTTTCAGTATATCTCTTATGATCTTAAGATCATCAACTTTTCTCACAAAAGAAAGTGCTACCCAATCCAAAGCATGTTCAATCATAAAATCCAGATCGGCAAGGTCTTTCTCGGTCAGCGCCGGCAATGAAATTTTCGTATCGGGCAGGTTCACTCCTTTTTTAGATAGCAGCACACCCGGCATGGTAACCACCACTTTCACATCTCCTTTGGGAGTAACCTCTGCCACCTGCACTTCTAATTTCCCGTCATCTATCAAAATTTTGTTACCTATTTCCACATCCCCGGCAAGGTTGGGATAGGAAACAAATATTCTTTCTTTATTGCCGATGCATTTTTCGTTGGTGAAAGTAAGAATGTCGCCAACGCTTACAGGCAATGAACCATTTTCAATTTCGCCTACCCGCAGTTTTGGCCCCTGCAGGTCGCCTAAAATACAGATATTGTAGGGCTCCTTGTCATTGATCCTGCGGATGTGATTGATGATATCCAGTTTGTCTTCATGCGCACCGTGTGAAAAGTTTAAGCGAAATACATTTACTCCCGCTTTTACCAGATCCAGTAATTTTTCATATGTGTCACAGGCTGGCCCAACTGTAGCAACTATTTTTGTACGATGAAATGTGTGTTCAAGACCTGCTTGCTTATCCATTTCTTCATACAGGTATTTGGTAATGTTTTTTGACATGCTATTACAATGATTTTATTTTTGATGCAGGGTATGGAACGTAAGGCAGGATATTTAATTGTGCCTGAAACATTTCATTAATTTTCTACGAAGCCAGTATCTTCACAATTTTAAGCCATTCATAATCTATCGTTTGCAGCGCTTTTACCGCCTGGTCCAAAGGAGTATAATGCAATTGATTGTTTATGATCCCAATCATGGTATTAACATCTTTGCCGGTCATCAGGCATTCCACTGCTGCGTAGCCCATCCGGCTTGCAATAACCCTGTCGATGCAGGAAGGCGATCCGCCACGCTGTATATGCCCGAGGATACAAACTTTTATATCGGCATTGGGCATCTTTCCCTTTAACACTTTCGCTATTTCATTGGCTCCTCCCAGTTCGCTTCCTTCCGCTACCACCAGCAGGTTCACCAGCTTTTTCCTTTTTTCTTTTTCCTGCAATGAATCAATTACTTCGCTGATATCTGTTATGCGTTCGGGGATCAGGATGTTTTCGGCGCCGGTAGCTATACCGCTGTGCAAAGCAATATAGCCCGAGTCTCTGCCCATCACCTCAATAATAAATAACCTGTCGTGCGCATCGGCGGTATCCCGTATTTTATCTATGGCTTCCACGGCGGTATTTACTGCGGTATCAAAACCTATGGTAAAGTCGGTGCCGGCAATATCTTTATCAATGGTGCCCGGCAAGCCGATACAGGGAATGTCGTATTCGTTGGAAAATATCTGCGCACCTCTGAAAGAGCCGTCGCCGCCTATTATTACCAGGCCGTTTATGCCCAGCTTTTTAAGATTCTCGTAGGCCTTTTTTCTTCCGGCGGGTTCAAAAAATTCCTTGCATCTTGCGGTTTTAAGGATAGTGCCTCCTCTTTGAATGATGTTGGCCACACTGCGGGTTTCCATTTTAAAAATATCATTTTCTATCATTCCCGCATAGCCGCGCACAATGCCAAATACATCCAATCCGTAATATAAACCGGTACGCACCACAGCACGTATTGCCGCATTCATACCCGGGGCATCTCCTCCTGAAGTTAACACCCCGATTTTCGAAACTTTCTTTTCCATTTGTTTAAAACTTGTCTGAAATGATTAACAATCATTCAAAGGGCAAGTGCAATTATTACAAAATTTTCTATGTCATTTTAATGAAGCGTCAAAAGTACATAATTACAATCATTTCCCAATTTTAGATTAAAGGTTTGATGATTTTGTAAATTGAGCACTTATATACTTTAAAATGAAGGTTTTAATAACGGGCGCCAACGGACTTTTGGGGCAATATGCAGTAAAGCAGCTTGCGGATGCCGGGCACTGTGTTATGGCTACGGGCAGGGGTGGCTGCAGGTTGCCTCGTAATGGTATATCGTTCGGGTATACTGATCTTGATATTACAGGTAAAGAAGGGGTACTATCCTATGTAACCACTGTCCGGCCGGATGTGATCATTCATGCTGCGGCTATGGCACAACCCGATGCCTGCGAGCTTAGTAAGGAAGCGTGCTATGACACTAACGTAAATGCAACCCGCTATTTTACGGATGCTGCGGAAGCGGTGAACGCAAAAATGATATACATCTCAACCGATTTTATTTTCAGTGGTAACGACGGGCCCTACCGCGAAACAGATGATCCGATGCCTGTTAATTATTATGGCGAGACCAAATTGGCCGGGGAGCAAATCGTCAGGCAAAGCAGGATCAACTGGGCCATTGCCCGAACCGTACTGGTATACGGAAATATATTGTCCGGCACAAGAAGCAATATTGTAACCTGGGTAAAGGAAAACCTTGAAAAAGGAAATCCCATTAAGGTAGTAAGCGATCAGATTCGTACACCTACTTATGTGGAAGACCTTGCCCGTGGCATACAGTTGATCATAGAAAAGAACGCTACGGGCGTATACCACATTTCCGGCAGGGAAATACTTACTCCTTACGAAATGGCCGTTCAGGTGGCCGATTATTTTGGGCTCAGCAAGGCGCTGATGGAAAAGGTAGACGCTTCTGTATTTACCCAGCCTGCACAGCGGCCGTTAAAAACGGGTTTTATTATTGATAAGGCGGAAAGAGAGTTAGGCTATAGCCCCCTTAGCTTTATGCAGGGTATACGAAAAATGTTCCCTTAACTGTCAATACGCAAAAAAACGCCCGGCATACTGAACTCCAGTTCTAATCCATTGTCTAATGTTATTTGTTGGTTCCTGTCATCAAGTTCCCAGCCGGTAATAACATTGCCGGAATAATTTGTTGAAACATAGTTGAGAATACTGGAAGGAATGAGGGAGTCGGGCAGTTTGGCGATACCATCAACATCCGTGATCTGTTTTTTTCTATTGAATTCCAGGCTGATATTCCCTTCAAGTATAACATCGTAGGTTAATTCCAGTCCGTCCCTGTCTTTTACAGATTGTATGATCGGGTTTGCAGGAAAATGTGTTGTAATGAAAGTCTTTATTTCAGCAGGCAGATCATTTTCCTTAATCACTGTTTCTTTTTCGCAGCCTGCCAAAGCAAATATTGCCAGTATAAGGATAAGTTTTATTTTGTTCATTTTTATAGATTTAATTGATGCCGGGTTTGTTGAATAAGCAGCCGAACAGGGGAACCCGCAGTTAAAAAATACAGGGTTTGCTTTAGTCTGCATACTGCTTCACCACATTTCCTTTCTCGTCAAAAAGCACTTTCAGCTCTTCCTTTAATGAATTTAATTCAGTGCTGTAATGTACTGTGGCGCCTTCTGTGATCTTTTTTACATCATCAATCCGGTAGCCGCTGAAATTGTTTTTAATGGCCGACCGCACGCCTGCCGGCAGCTTTTTTTTGGAAATATCTTCTTTGTGCTTCAACAATGTTCCGGAATCATCATACCACGCTTCATGATCTTTCGACGACTTTGTTTCAAACTCCACGCAATACTGCTTGTTCTTTATTTCCCATTCTACATCATAAGCACGGGGAAATGATTGTTTGAACTTATTGAGCACCAGCGAGGGTACCTGGCTTTGGGGGATATCCTGACCGAAGCTGTTCACTGAAGCCAGCAATATCCCGGCCGCGATAATAAATATGTTCTTTTTCATACACGTACATTTTAATTGATACACAAAGGAACGAACCGATTTTGGAAAAATTCTGGAATCTGCCGGTGAAGCGGATAAAATATTACCTGTCTTTGAACTGCACCTCAAAACAATGAATATCGCTGTAATGGTACGAAATATCGAAGCGGTACAGTTTACAGATGGCCTTAACCACCGCTAAGCCAAGTCCGGTACTGCTTTGCGCAGTTGCTTCTTTGTAAAACCGGCTAAAGACCTTATGCGGATCCAATGCCCTGGCTTTTCCCGTATTGCCTATTGTAAGTGTTGTTTTGGTGATTGAAATGATGATCCTGCCGTTTTGGATATTGTGAAAGATCGCATTTTTGATAAGATTGGATACAAGGATATTTGCCAGGGTGGCATCCATTTCAATTTCTGGGTTCTCCTCTTCGTGAACGGATATTTCAATGTTTTTGTACGCTGCAAAATCTTCCAGGTCGCTTATGCATTCATGTACCGTTTTGTTAATGGAAATCGTTTGGGTAGCCGAATACTGGCTGTTTTCAATTTTGGCCAATAACAGCAGTGACTTGTTAAGACGGGCAAGCCGTTCAATAATTTGCAGTATCTGTACAATATCGGTGGCATGTGCAGGTGCTATGTCGTCTTTTTCGAGCAACAGTTCCAGCTTCCCGGCAGCAATGGCAAGCGGCGTTTGCAGCTCATGGGCCGCGTTTTCGGTGAATTGCTTTTGGTTGGCATATGTTTCCAGTGAATGCTGCATTAAAGTATTTGCCGCGTTTTTCAATTCATTGAATTCTTTGATATTGGTTTTAATGCCGGAGGTTTTTTTCCCGCCATCCAACCGGAAGGCTTTTAGCTGCTGCAATATTTCATAAAAGGGCTTCCATAATTTTTGGAGCGCAATTTTATTGATAAGAACAATGCTGGCCAGCACAGTCAGATAAAGCCAGAAAACCGACCAGAAGAGGTCTTCTATAAGATCGTCCTCTTCCACCATGGAAGAAAAGACCTGCAGCCGGTAAAATTTTCCGTTGAGCTCAAAAGCCGTGGAGAGCAGCCGTACGGGTTCCATATCTTCTTCATCCTGCATATACAGTGCGGTGTCAATATGCGTGTCTTTTATGGTTAAGGCCATTTCTTTGGTGATCTCCTGAATGGCATAATTGCTTTCGTTAAAGCTGTTTTTTTGAAGTATGGCGGAGTCTGACGCTGCTCTTTGAATGATCAGCAGCTTTGAGTTGTTGAGCCCGTCGTCTATGCTGTCATTTATTTCGTCGAGCATATTGATGTAGAATACAACAGACCATATTCCAACGATAACAAGGAGCGGAACCAGGAGGTACCTGAGCGACTGGTTAAGCAATCTCATCGTTCAACCAGTTTATATCCAATGCCGTATACAGATTGAATTTCTATTGCGGCATTTGATGATTGCAGCTTTTTGCGAAGGTTCTTGATCTGGTAGTATATGAAATCTAAATTGTCTGCCTGGTCCGTATTGTCTCCCCACACATGCTCCGCCAAAGCAGTTTTTGTGATCAGCCTGTTTTTGTTGAAAAGAAAATAGGTCAGGATGTCGAACTCTTTACGGTTCAGCGCAAATACATTGCCGTTAACGGTAAACAGCCGGTCAGTCAGGTCCAGCAACACGTTCCCTGTTTCAATTGTATTTTTTCCGCCTGCCGTATTTCTTCGCAATACCGCTTTAATGCGGGCATTGAGCTCCGTAATGTGAAAAGGCTTCGTAAGATAATCATCTGCCCCCAGGGCCAAGCCCTTTACTTTGTCATCCAAAGAATCCTTCGCCGAAATAATAATTACATTCCCGGTTTTGCCCGCGTTTTTCAATTCTTCTAAAATGTCAAGCCCGCTGCCGCCGGGCAGCATGATGTCCAATAAAATACAGTCGTATTCGTACAATGATATTTTTTCGAAAGCAGTATTGAAATCACCGGCAGATTCAACCAGGAAATGCTCTTTTTCCAGTGATGCGGTAATGGCTTCCAGCAGTTCTTTTTCATCCTCGATGACCAAAATTTTCATTGTATTCAAAATTACAGATGAATTTTGGAAAAAAACGGGAAAGGGGAGGGGAGAGAAGCGAGAGAAGTGAGAGGTGAGAGGAGACATTTCACAGAGGAAGAGCCGAAATATACTTGATTTGAAATTTCGGATTTGAGATTTCCTGGTTCCTGTCTTTAACGATCAATTCATCATTTACCACTTCCACCTCGTAACGGTGCAATGATTTCCCTTCCCGGTCTTCCAAAATTTTCAGATCATTCTTCACCGTTATTATCTCATTGAGCGCCGAAACCAAAAAATGCCCCGAACCCACAGCCGGGTCACATATCTTAATGCTGTTTATCACTTCATTGGCTTTCTTCCTCGAAATCTTTTGTGGTATTGCTTCATAAATATCTTCAATGGCGCCAATTGGTACACCAGGAAATTCATTGTCGAATTTCTGCACCACCGCCTTGCGTATGGTTTCACGGCACATGTACATGGTAATAAAACCCGGCGTAAAAAAGGAGCCGTCTTTATAGCCGTTTATTTTCTCAAAGATCAGCCCGAGCACCGAGGCGTTGATAAGCGTTTTGTTGTCTTCCTGTATGTCTTCCGATCCTTCGCTGCTGAAATCGTAAGCATTCAAAAAAAGCAAACAAATAATCGAGTGTGGAAATATTGCCCGTTCGCTTTTTGCCCTGCTGATCTTTAAGCACGGTTTGCGAGAAAACGGGGATGGTTTTATCGTCTCTCAGGTTGCTGATAAATAAGGTAACCTGCTCGATATCTGTTGGCTCAAAAAGAGACGAATTGAGATAAGGAACATTTTCAAATGCTTTTTTTACATCCCCGTTCCGTTCCTGATGGCTGCGTGCCAGCACCTGGAAAAACAGGCTGTTCAGGTCGTCATAGTTCTTTATTTTGCCGGAGTTGAGAAACGAATACGACTTATCTCTTTTGTGGTAAGTGATCAATTGCGCTTCAAGCAGCTTCAAAAATAAAATGCGGTTTATCCAGGTAATGGAGAGTTCAAGGGCAACATTAAAAAGCCGTTCCTGCTGTGTGTTGCCAAATTGACCGGGCTTGTCAAGCCTGCTTAGTTTATCTAAGCTGTCGAGCTGAATGATGGCATCTTCAAGTATAGCACCGGAATGCCTGTCTCCTTCTTTGTTCCGCTCAATTAACTTTTTGCTTCCTTCTTTGGTTTCGGTAAGGCCAATAATATGCAGCAGCTCGCTGTAAAAGCGTTTGTCGAGGCTGTTGCTGTCATTGGCAAATGGAAGCTTTAGAAGATGTTCCGGCGACAGCAGCTTGAACAAAGCAATCAGCGAATGATCGTCTGCTTTGTCGGCGTTGCGCAATGGCTTCTGGTAATCCTGCAGGTTGAAACAGGTAAATTCAAATCCGCCGCCGGTCTCTCCTAAAGAGAGCGGGGCCAGTATTTGGTCAATAAACGGTTCCGCAATCTGTTTGTAGAAAAAATCAGTTTTGGTATCTGCCAGGCGTCCGCCTTCAAAATCTTCAAATTGTTTTACAAAGCTTTTGTTTTGGGCAAATAGCCGGTCAAACAGGGTGGCGTCAAAAATGAACCATTCGTTAATGTTGATTGCCACCAAATGTTTTACCTCCAGGTTGTTATGTGTGATCCGCTCCCGTAAATAATAAAGCACCAGTTCCTGAAATGCTTTTGTGTTCAGCTTTTGGGTGGTAAGCATTTCGGCCTTGTTGGTAGGCTTTTTGGCTTCAACAATTACGGCAACCGGGCTTCTGGCCGTATTACCATTATGGATAACAAGATCGTTTCGGCCTTTGGTATTTATAAAGTGATTGGGGTCGTAATATGTTTTCGTTAAAAAGTCAATGACTAGATTCTTATGAAACTCTTCGCTTTCGGTGTCGTTTGTTCTTCGGGCTTAGATTTGTATTTTTTTGGTTCTTGTCTTTTGGTTCTTTTATGAATCATCTTGTGAAAGGCAAAGCCCTTCACCTTTCTCCTCTCTCCCCTTCACACCACTCTTCCCATAACCGGATCCGTAATGCTCACCCTGCCTGTTTCCACCCTGCCGGCGTATCTTTTATCAAAATCTTTTTGTCCCTTTACTTTCACGCTCAGGTCGTACCAGCCGGAGCTTTTAGACAGGTCAACAACAATGGTTGCCAGGGCACCGGGGTTGATGGATTTCGTTTGTGCCCTGCCTTTATAAGCATTGTCTGTAATTGTTACCGTCAGCTTTTGTTTTCCGGTATTCCTGAGTTTGATCTCAACATTGCCGGTAAGCTTTTTTGCGGCGCCTGCGGTACGCTGGTATTCCAAAGCAATATCCAATGCCGGGTCGTTGCCATTGCCCGAAAATTCGCGGAAGAAGCCATTGGGGCCGTATGCCTGCAGGTGATAGTTTTCGCCGGAGGGCAATGTCCATGCGTCAATGAGCTGGTGGCCTGCCTTTACAGCATAGTTGCGGGGGGCGGCGTTTGTTCCGGGCGTATAAACATAAAATGGCGACCCGGCAGCCGATGCGCCGAATACTTCGTTCTTTGCCTCGAATTTTATTTTAAAGGACTGTTTGTCGTCGCTGAGTTTCCCGTCTGCATACAACTGGTAGGGAAGGGGCGAAGCGGGTCTTGTTCCTTTTTCCTGCTGCGGCATCCAGGGTGAGGCGTAAGGATCCTTATTGATCTGTTCTATTTCGGAGGCGCTGAGGTTTTTAAAGCCCGAGGGCAGCGCTTTGAACTGTGCTTTATGGATGCTTTCTAAAAAAGGAATCCTGTCAACAGGCTTTGGCACTGCTATAGCTTCTCCGTTGTATGGTCTGAATACGGAAGTAATATCTCCGCAAACCGTACGGCGCCATTGGGTGAGGTTGCTGTTCTCTATTTTTTTACCTGTTTTTTTAGATAAAAAATGTTCCAGGAACTGGATGGGTGAGGTGAGGTCAAATACCTGTGAGTTCACGAACCCGCCGCGGCTCCACGGTGAGGCCACAACCATGGGTACACGAAACCCAAGACCTATAGGGCCTTCACGGTCGCCCTTGCTTGCCGCCTTATCTTTCATCCATTGCTGGCTGCGGTTCAGGTATTCTGTTTTAGGTTCTATGCCTTCCGATACGAGCCCGCTGTTCTCTTTATAAGGGTCGGGCGCGGCAAATGGCGGCACATGATCAAAATACCCGTCGTTCTCATCATAGTTAAGAATGAAAATGGTTTTTTTCCATACTTCTGGGTTTTGGGTAAGAATGTCCAACACCTCGCTCAAATACCAGGCGCCATACCACGGTGCACCGGGATGATCGGAAAAATTGCAGGGGGCTACCACCCATGATACCATCGGGAGATTACCCGATTGTACATCTTTCCTGAACCGGTGCAGCACATCGCTTTTGGGTATTTCCATTTTACGTTCCATGCCGTTGTCGGTATAGGTAATGCCGGTGAGCTTACGGTAATCGGGGTCGGTTCTGTTATCGGTGAACGCTTTTTCGTGCAGGTGTTTATGCCATTGCGACAGCTTGTTGTATTCCTCGAGATTGTATTTCTCCCTGCTTTTTTTTACAGATGCAAGAAGATCCTGCTTCTTCGTGCGTTCTTTTTGCAGGTCTGTTTTTTCCTTGCTTCCTTCGGTTAAACTTTTTAGTTTCTCCTCCATATCTTTTATGATACCCGGCAGTGTTTTCTCCATTTTTTCGAGGTAACGCATATGCCCGTACGAAAATCTTACGTTGTACTGGCTGAACCATTCAATAGGGTTATTGGTAAAGTTTGCCAGCCAGTCTTCTTCCTCTCCTTCAAATCCGGTTTCAAGACTGATCTCGTTCTGGTATATTCTCCACGGGATATTGTTTTCTTCCAGGTATTCCGGGAAGGTTTTCCAGGAAGCTTCCCTCCTGTAGGTAATGTCGGAGTTGTATACGTTGGCCTGCACGTTTTCGTCGTGCTTTTCTCTTATGGTTCCCGTCCAGAAATAGGTCCTGTTGGGTGTTGTTCCCGTTAACGATGAACAAAAATGCTGATCGCAAACGGTAAAGGCATCGGCAAGGGCGTAATAGAAAGGAATGTCCTGCCGGTTAAAATGCCCCATGGTCAATGGCATATGTCTTACATCCTTATGCCCCGATTTTTTTGAATCCAGCCATTTGTCGTGTTTTCCTTCATTCCTGGCATCTGTCATGTCGCTCCAGCCATGCGGCAGCGATCCCAGCCAGGTGATGTTGCTTTCTTTTATGTTCAAACGGAAAGGCGCGTAAGTTTCACCGGCGGCATTGGATTGCAGCCATACTTTATTTTTATTGGGCAGAGGAACTGCGCGTGGGTCATTAAAGCCGCGAACGCCCTGCAGTGTGCCGTAGCAATGATCGAAAGAACGGTTCTCCTGCATCAAAAAAACAATATGTTCCGCATCAAGATAAGTAGAACCTGCTTCGGGGTTAATGGCAAATGCTTTCTGAATGGAAGGTGGTAATCCGCTTAACAAACCTGTGCCGCCCGATAATAGTGCTGCTTTTTTAATGAAGTCTCTTCTGGTATCCATGGTATAGAAGGGATTTAAATTGAGGGATAAATATAGGGAATACAGGGGAAATGCAAAGCACCGGGAACCAAGCCACAGGAACCAGATAAAATCCGAAGAAGGCTGTCGGCGATCGCCTGTGGAGGTGTGAGGTGTAAGGCATGAGTCAATAAATTCAAAACCAGAAACCATCTCACTCCTACCTTTCACCCTGCTCTTCTCTCCCTTTTTCCCCCGCAATTTGGGCGGCAACCAAATAATCATGACTTTTACAAAATAAAAATATACGCACCTGAATGGCGAAAGCTAAACGCAAGAAAGAAGAACCCATTATTCTGGTTACCAATGACGATGGTGTAATGGCGCCGGGTATCCGCAATTTGGTGGAAGCAATAAAAGGTCTGGGCAAAATAGTGGTAGTGGCTCCCGATAAACCGCAATCGGGCATGGGTCATGCCATTACTATAGGCTCACCGCTGAGGCTGCAGGAGGTTCAGTTGGCGGAAGATACAGAAGCATGGAGTTGCAGCGGCACTCCCGTTGACTGTGTAAAGCTGGCTGTAGATAAAATATTGGGACAAAAGCCGGATATATGCATCAGCGGCATCAATCACGGTCCCAATCATTCCATTAATGTTATTTATTCAGGCACCATGAGCGCGGCCATTGAAGCGTCTATTGAAAGCATCCCCTCTATCGGCTTTTCACTGCTCGATTACAGCATGGAAGCCGACTTTACGGCAGCGCGTAAATATGCCCGGATAATTGTTGAAAAAATAATAAAGCGAAAAACCGATAAGCACCTATGTCTTAATGTAAACTTTCCGGCCATTGACGAAAGCCTGGTAAACGGCATCAAAGTATGCAGACAGGCTTATGCCAAATATGAAGAAGATTTTGATGAAAGAAAAGATCCGGCCGGTAAAAAATACTACTGGCTTACCGGCGCCTTTGTAAATTTCGACAAAGGGAAAGACACCGATGTTTGGGCATTGGCCAATAATTACGTGAGCGTGGTGCCCGTGCAATTTGACCTTACCAATTACGTTCTAAAAACCAAACTCGAAAAAATCTTCTGACAGTGATTTTTAAAAAAGACAACCTTCCTTTTGGATTGATCCTGGGATTTATAACTCCTCTCCTGAGTCTTGTTATTTATTACTTCCTGAAATTTTATCCCCTGTACAGCATGGGTGATATGTTTGGGGCCCTGCACGACAATAAAAGGCTGGTTACGGCCATAAGCATTCCATGTCTTTTTTTGAATATCGTTATTTTTACTTTATACATCAATTCCCGCAAAGACCGAACGGCAAAAGGTGTTTTTGCGGTAACCCTGCTGTATGCCGTTGCAGCATTGCTGTTCAAGGTTTGGGGATGAAGGGCGGAAGTGGTAAGCAGTAAGTAGTAAGTAGTAAGTGGTAAGTGGTAAGTTGTGCATTATTCCCGAAGAAAAAATGAAATACTATATTATAGCAGGAGAGGCATCGGGTGATTTACACGGCTCGAACCTGATCAAAGAATTAAAAAAAACAGATGTGGCAGCCGATATCCGCTGCTGGGGTGGTGATATGATGCAGGCTGCCGGCGCCCACCTGGTGAAGCATTACCGTGAACTTGCCTTCATGGGGTTCATTGAAGTGGTAAAGAACCTGCGCACCATTCTCCGGAACCTTTCTTTTTGTAAAAAAGACATTGCTGATTTTAAGCCCAACGCGATCATCCTCATTGATTATCCGGGCTTCAACCTCCGCATAGCCCGGTGGGCTAAACCCCGGGGGCTAAAAGTGATTTATTATATATCCCCGCAGGTATGGGCATGGAAAGAAAACAGGGTGCATATCATAAAGGACTGCGTGGATAAAATGCTGGTGATCCTTCCGTTTGAAAAAGAATTTTACAGGAAATGGAACTATGAAGTGGAATACGTAGGGCACCCGCTGGTGGAAGTGGTAAATGAATGGCAGGGCCGGCACAAAAGCGCGGTAAAAGCAAATACCGTAGCCCTGCTGCCCGGCAGCCGCAAACAGGAGATATTGAAAAAGTTACCCGTAATGCTTGAAGTGAGCAGGCATTTTACGGAACATGAATTTGTGATAGCTATGGCGCCGGGACTGGATAAGGAGTTTTACAACAGCATGCTCAGCGGCTACAGCAATGTAAAAGCCGTATCGGGAAAAACGTACGACCTTTTAATGCAGGCAAACGCCGCGCTGGTTACCTCTGGTACAGCTACATTGGAAACCGCATTGTTTGGGGTGCCGGAAGTGGTTTGCTATAAGGGCAGCACCATTTCGTATGAGATTGCCAAACGGGTAATTAACATAAAATACATTTCACTGGTGAATCTCATTATGGATAAGCCCGTGGTAAAAGAACTGATACAGCATGAACTTACGGTTAGCAATGTAAAAAAGGAATTGTACGAACTCCTTACCAGCAAAGCGCGCATTGAACAACTGCAGGAAGATTACAGCGCACTAAAAGCATTATTGAGCAAAGGAGGACATGCATCCGCCAATGCCGCAAAAGCCATCAGCAACTTTTTACAACACGGATGACCATTACAATAATAGCAAAAAGAAAAAGCAAAATGGAAATGCGGTTGATGCCGTGCATATATTTTATCAGTGAACCGGGTTCTTCATCCTGATCTTTCTTTTTGAGAAAAAGATACTGCGCTATTTGATGCCATATGCCCATAGCAATACTTTCGATTATACAACTGCAAAGCTAATACCTAAAGCGGAAAGAACCCGGCAGGAAGGATACAAAGCATCAAAAGCCAGATCACCAGTATGCTCCTTAACCTGCTTAAGAAATGGAGGGGGGTAGCCATCTGCTTTCAGGTATCAATGCGAGTGCCACCTTACACCCTACATCTCCTTATACCTTTCACCCTTTACCTTCTACCTTATACCTTCACCCTCCGCCTCCTGCCTTACTCCTTTTATTCCGTATTTTTGCCTGTTATGAAATACCAGATCGGCGATACGGTTTTATTACTTCACTCAGATGAAGAAGGCCAGATCATTGATATCATCAATGAAAAAATGGTAATGATAAATGTAAAGGGCGTTAAATTTCCAGCGTACCTCGACCAGATTGACTTCCCTTATTTTAAAAGATTTTCTCAAAAGAAAACCGATACTAAAAAGCCAAAGCAATATGTTGACGATATTAAAAAAGAAAAGAACAATGCGAAATACAAGGTAGGCGAGGGCGTATGGCTTGCCTTTTTGCCGGTATTTGACAAAGATGTGTTTGACGATGACATTGTAGAGAAATTCAGGCTCTATGTTGTAAATCAAACAGAAAATGCTTTTTTCTTTACCTATGAGCTTGAGCTTGCAGGGGAACCTGAATTTGAATTGAAAAATGAAGTACTGCCGCTGGGCGATTTTTACCTGCACGATGTGCCTTTTGAAAACCTGAACGACACCCCCAGGTTCTGGTTCGAATTTTCGTTGGCAAAACCCGATAAAACCAAAGCCGAATATTACGAAACCTTTTTGAAGCTGCGGGCTAAGCAGGTTTTTCAGAAAATTGAAGAAATGAAGCTGAAGCAGGAAGCCAGCTTTTCATACCCCTTGTTTGAAAGATATCCCGGTCGTGTACCGGAAGAGAAACCCGACCTGAGTAAATTATCGGCAGCAGGATATAAAATTTACGAGTCGGCAAAAACAAAGACAGACCTTCCTCCACGCACTGTAATAGACCTGCACATTGAAAAGCTCACCGACTACTGGCAAAAAATGAGCAATGCCGAAAAATTAGATCTGCAGCTAAAGACCTTTGAAAAGTATTATGATCTTGCGCTTCAGCACCACCAGTCTATGCTGATCGTTGTACACGGAGTAGGCACAGGAAAGCTGCGGGATGAAATCCACGACACTCTCCGCCACAAAAAAGAAGTAAGATCCTTTGTCAACCAGTTCCATCCTTCTTTCGGCTACGGCGCAACAGAGATCTATTTTTAAAAAGTCCGGGGCGCCGTTGGGTTTTGATGTACCTGGCTGTAGTGCCGCTATTAAGCACCCGTTGTCCGCCCTGCTCTTTGGCAAGGTGATAAATATGCGTCAGTTCATTATTAGCGATGCTGCTACCCTGTACCACCTTGTCCGTTGCCCAGACATCCGGTAAGTTTGCAGGAAGCAGGGTTATTTTAGTGATCTGGTTAATTTTATTCAAAAGCAACTACAACGTATGTAATATACTGTGCAGAAAATGCGGCAGGTTGGTGATGGTGATGTGCTCATCCGTTTTATAGGTTTCCTCTCCATTGCCTATAATATAGCCATGAGCCGCCCCTGTATCCTCCATGGATATGCGAAACCCTTTGTTTATTCCCGGACTGGAGCCATGTTTGACCTCAACAGCCGCTACAACTTTGTTATTTTTTTCGAGCAGCAAATCACATTCCGCCCCCTGCTGCGTACGATAAAACCAGGGCTGCATACCGGCGGAAGCATTGTTAACGATCTGTTCAATTACAAATCCTTCCCAGGATGCTCCTACCTGTATATGATGAATAAGCGCTTCATATGTATCCAGTCCCAGCAGGCTATGCAATAAGCCGCTGTCCCTGATATATATTTTCGGCGACTTCACCAGCCGCTTATTGGTGTTGCGGAACCAGGGACGCAGCACACGCAACATAAAAGCACCTTCCAGAAAATCAATATACCGCATAACAGTCGTCCTGCTCATATCCAGTGATCGGCCCAGGCTCTCCGCATTCAATACATTGCCCTGTGCTGTAGCCAGTATTCGCCAGAAACGTTCCATTACCTGCACATCAGTTTGCAAACCAAGCAAACCTAAATCCCGTTGAATATAGGTGCTGATAAAATTACGGCGCCAAAGTTCACTTGCTCTTTCAGAAGGCGCCAGGTAGGATAAAGGAAACCCACCACGAAGCCAAAGCTCCTGCATATCGCTCACTTCCGTTAATGTAAATGGCGTCAATTGTAAATAACCGATACGACCTGCCAGTGTTTCTGAACTACCACGAATAATATCCGGCGAGGCAGAGCCCAAAATAATGAATCCTCCCGGTCTCCTGTTGCCATCAATAATGCCTCTCAGCTCGCTAAAAAGTTGCGGCATAAACTGTATCTCATCCAGTATCACGCACCGGTCCTTAAACTGCGACAAAAAAAAACCGGGATCATCTTTTAACTTATCCCTGTCGGACTGTTGTTCCAGGTCGAGATAGAGGTAGCTCTCCTTAGTGGCGATCTGGCGGGCCAGAGTGGTTTTACCAACCTGCCTGGGGCCAACAATGCCTGTAGCCGGGAAAACATTCATATATTCTTGAAAATCAGCTGCTATTTTTCTTTTAATTTCCATATGTACCATGTAAAATGTATATCTAATGTACGATTTTCATGGTAAAATAACGAATCATTATCAAATTTATCGTTGGATTATTACTGCATAATTGTGACAGTAGGATGCCATCAAAAAGCGGTGAATTTTATTTCAGATCTTGGCAACTGTAATTCTTAACAAAAAACTGTTCTGTCAAATGTATCCCACAATTGACTTTTCTATATATTCGACTGATTGCGTTTCAAAAATGAGGCGATTGATTTTATTCTGTCTGCTACTGCTTGCGCCAATTATTCTACATCAACATCTGCAACCACTACTTTGGCTCCAAGTTCTCCGGCTAAAAGAGCAGTTGCTTCATCCATTCTTTTAGCGCTGCTTGTTATAAATACTACCTGATTTTCCATATCGTTTCAATTTTTTATTATTGATTAATATTATTGTACTCTTCATCAGTAACCCTGCGGTCCTAATCTGCCAAACCTTTTTCGGTATTCGGCAGAATATAGATTTGGGATTTTCCAGCTATTCCTTTTTTACCAGGTATGTAAAGAAAGTACCGGGGGTTAGCCCCAGTAAATACAGGCAGCGGATCTGATCATACCGATCCGGGGCCCCTGCTATTTAAATTGTTTTAATGATTTTTGCAGGGATGCCTCCAACGATAGCATTGTCCGGAACATCCCTGGAAACGACCGCTCCGGCAGCGACCACTGCATTTTCACCTATGGTTACGCCCGGCAATATGGTGGCATTCGCCCCGATCCATGCCCCCTTCTTAATATGAATGTGCCCGGGAACCAACGATTGCCTGTTTGCAGGCGATACAGGATGCCCTTCCGATAACAAACTGACTTTAGGCGCTATCAATACATTATCCTCTATGGTGATACCCCCAAGGTCAAGAAAGGTGCAATCAAAATTGATGAACACGTTTTTCCCGATCCTGGTGTGCTTACCGTAATTGATGTAAAGCGGTGTAAAGACAAAAACGCTTTCGTCAATTTCAGTGCCGGTGATCCGGCTCAACAAGTGCCTTATTTCTTCAGCGTCGGAAGACTCGTTCATCTGAACGAGTAACTTCTTTGTAGCATACGAAGCCTCCCGCATCTTATAAGCTTGCGGATCTCCGGGAAGGATGGTTTCTCCATTTCTTAACCGTTCAAAAATATCTTTTTCGTTTATCATTATCTCTTATTTACTATTTGCAACGGCGTATTATCCTGCTATTTATGATCTGTCCATTGACGACTACCACAAATTCACCTTTCTCATCTATATTGCGGCAGCACCTAAAGGGTTTTTCACAGGGTTTTTCTCATACACTTAACCTCTACCACTGCTTCATTTCAAACCTGTCTCTTAAACTCAGAAGGCGTTTTGCCCGTTATAAGCTTAAAAAATTTATTGAAATTGGAAATGCTGTTGTAGCCGCATTCATAAGCTACGGCTTTAATGGCCGCATCTTTTGCTGTTATCAGTTTGATAGCCTGTGCAATCCGTATTTCGTTAATAAACTCCACCACCGTTTTTTGTGTTCTGGCTTTAAAAAAACGACAAAAAGCCTGCTTGTTCATATTAGCAAGATCGGCCACATCATCCAGTTTTATTTCAGTTGAAAAATTATTGAAAAGGTATTTAAACACTTTATCAATTCTTTCATTATCCCTCGCATGGTATGTGTTGATATAACCTGCACCTGCCAGCAACTGATATTTTTTTGTGTTACATATGATCTGTAACAGTTGTAATAACAAAATCAGTTTTTCTGATCGTTCTGCATCTGCCATTTTAAATAACAGCGTTTTCAACTGCTCTTTAACAGAACCATGAAAACTTATTCCTCTTCTGGCGGTTTGCAGCACCTGTTCCAGTTTCTTTGCATTATAAAAACAGGATAGCAGTTTAATTAATTTATCCGGATCAAAAAATAGTGCAACAGATCTGGCATGCTTTTTTTGTTTTGTATTTTTATTTAAGTCTTTTTCTTCATTGTGCCATACATGAGGAATGTTGCTGCCCAAAAGAATCAATTCGTCACTGGTAAATTTCTCCACGCTATCCCCGATAATTCTTGTACCCTCCCCTTCTAAAATATAACTCAGCTGGCACTCCTTGTGAAAATGAAATTCGGTGGTGAAATAAGGACGGTCAATATATCGGGTAGCATACACTTCATTATCCCATCCCTCCAGCACTTTAGCAAAAACAGGTTTCATATTAGCTGCAATATTCAAATTTATTTATCAATTGGCTAAAATAAAGTAAGCAATTGTCAATAACGGATCATACAATTTAAAAACCGGCAGGTAATTTTGCTCTCTAACATTATAGTAAAATAAACGTAATGCTTTCAAACAAAATTATTCTTCTAACGGGTGGCGGCGATGGTATCGGATGGGAGTGTGCGAAGGCCTATGCCAAAGCCGGCGCTCTTGTTTGCATTGCCGATAAAAGCCCCGAAAACCGGGATAAGCTATCTTTGTTAAGCGGCAATGGCCATCAATACCTGGTATGCGATATTTCCAACGAAAATGAAGTGAAATATCTTTTCGAAATCATTTCAGATAAATTCAAAAGGCTTGATGCGATTCACAACAATGCTGCTACGGCCCATCCATCTCAACCCCTGCATGCTACTACTGATGAACAATGGGATACCCTGTTCAATGTGAATGTAAAAAGCATTTTACTGACCACTAAATATGGTCTTGATCTTTTGAAATCGTGCAAAGGAACCATACTCAACACCGGTTCGCTGGTGGGTTCTATTGGCCAGGATAACCATGCTGCTTATGTTGCCACCAAAGGGGCTGTGAATGCACTAACCAAGGCTATGGCGCTTGACTATGCGCCCTGGGGCATAAGGGTAAATGCTATTGCTCCAGCCGCCGTTAAAACACCGATGATGGAAGCATGGATTAAACAGCAACCCCTCGCCGATGAAATGGTAAAATACCTGGACAACCTGCAACCCCTTGGCAGCATGCCGGGAGGCGATGTAATTGGTGATGGTGCTGTTTTTTTATTGAGTGATTCGGCAAGATTTATTACGGGTTGTATACTACCGGTTAGCGGTGGCGCCGAACTGGGTTACCGAAAGTTATTATAAAAAGCCGTTGAATACTTTATGATAAAGAAAATAGAAATACATGATAAAAGATTTACACTACGGTCCAATGCAGGCAGCGATGCCGTTCATAAAAATCCGCAATACTCCTATGCTGTCACCGGTTTAACCGATGATAGCGGAGAAACCGGTACCGGTTTGGCATTTACCCTTGGTGACGGAAACGATTTGGTATGCGGAGCAGCGCAGTTTTATGCCGGGAAACTGAAAGGCCTGGATATTGAAGAATTGATGCAAAGCTTTGGCCGTACATATAATAATATGTCCAACGACCAGCAATTCAGGTGGCTGGGGCCGCACAAAGGCGTAGTACACCTGGGACTGGCTTCGGTTACAAATGCATGTTACGATCTGTGGGCAAAAAAAAGAGGGGTGCCGCTTTGGAAATTGCTCATTGATTTATCTCCCGAACAAATTGTAAATATGCTTGATCTTTCTTATTTAGAAGATGTATTGACAAAAGAAGAAGCGGTTGATTTACTCAACGTTCAATTAAGTGGCAGGTCCGATCGTATGAACATTTTACAAAAAGGTTACCCTGGCTATGATACTTCGGTGGGTTGGTTTAATTATGATGATAACCAGGTAAAAGAGAACTGCAAAAATGCAATTGCAAAAGGTTTCACGGCCATGAAATTAAAAGTGGGTTCTTCAAACCCCCAAAGGGATATTCGGAGGGCAAATATTGTGCGGGATGCTGCAGGTGCAGATGCAAAGGTAATGCTGGATGCCAATCAGCAGTGGACCCTGCCTCAGGCTATTGCTATCTGCAATGAATTTAAAAAAATGGATCCCTACTGGGTTGAAGAGCCAACGCACCCAGATGATGTGCTGGCACATCAAACCCTTGCTAAAGCTATTGCACCGGTAAAACTGGCGCTGGGTGAGCATGTTCCCAACCGCATTGTATTTAAAAATTATTTGCAAACTGGCTGTGCCGGATTCGTTCAGGTAGATGCGGTACGTGTAGGCGGTGTGAGCGAGTTTATTACGGTCAGTTTGCTTTGCAAAAAGTTTGGCGTACCGGTGGTACCACATGTAGGAGACATGGGCCAATTGCACCAGCATCTTGTTTTGTTTAATCATATTGCCATGGGACATGAAGCATTATTCCTGGAACACATTCCGCATTTAAAAGAACATTTTGTTTATCCGGTAAAAATTGAACATGGTGCATATGTAACACCCCAGGAGCCCGGTAGCAGTTGTGATTTAATGTAAAAATTAGCATTAAGATGTCGGCAGGCTGAATATCTGATCCCGGGATCACACAAATTGTTATAAGAGACCGGATCGCATTGCCTGAAAAATGAGCGTCAAAACAGTTCAAACGAATTAATAAATAAACAAGAATGATCAGCACTCCCGACATCATTATCACGATTGCTTATATCCTGTTTATTGTAACTATCGGACTTTGGGCAGGTGCAGGTAAAAAAAAGAAAAAAACCACGTCTTCGAAAGATTATTTTTTAGCCGGCAAAACGTTGCGCTGGCCTATGATAGGACTGGCATTGTTTGCGACTAATATTTCATGCCTCCATCTCGTAAGTCTCGCCCAAAGCGGATTTGATACAGGTTTGCTGAATGGCAATTTTGAATGGATGGCTGTTTTTGTACTTATTTTACTGGCTTTGTTTTTTATTCCATTCTATATCCGTTCGGGGGTATCCACCCTTCCGGATTTCCTGGAAAGACGTTACAATAAGGCCTGCCGCGATTGGCTGGCTTTGATTTCCATTATATCAGCGATCATCATACATATTGCTTTTTCCTTTTTGGCTGGAGGCATTGTACTGGAAACATTATTTGGCGTTAATATGTACACCAGTATTATTGTTATTGCTGCGCTTACCGGCCTGTATACTATTATAGGTGGGTTAAAGGCCGTAGTTGTAACCGAATCCATTCAAAGTATTGTATTGATAACCGGCGCCGTCATCATCACATTTTTTGCATGGCACAAAGTGGGTAGTTGGGACAACATGACAGAAGTATTGAAACAAAACAATTCACTGGATAAACTCAGTATGTTGCGTCCCGTGGGCGATCCCAGCGGCATGAGCTGGCTCGCCGTATTTTTGGGTTATCCTGTATTGGGAATATGGTACTGGTGCGCCGATCAGACCATTGTGCAAAGAGCATTGGGTGCAAGAGATGAAAATCATGCACGGGCAGGTGCATTGTTTTGTGGATTTATAAAAATATTACCTGTGTTTATTTTCGTGGTGCCGGGCCTGCTTGCTTATGTCTTATATCATTCCAACGCTCTTGATTTAAGCAGCCTGCAACAAACCGGCGTGAATGGAGACACAACGCTGAACACAAAGGGAATTTACACACTAATGATAACGCAGCTTGTTCCACCGGGTCTTGTAGGAATTTTAGTTGCAGCTTTATTATCCGGCTTGATGAGCCAGATAGCAGGGGCATTGAACTCCATCGCCACCTTAACCAGTTATGACCTGTATAAAAGGATTAAACCTCAAACATCAGACAAAAAGCTGGTACAGGCAGGAAGGTGGTCGGCTGGCATTGCCCTTGTATTTTCCATTTGTCTGCTGCCATTACTGAATCAATACCAAAGTTTGTTTGAAGGGATCAATGATGTAATAGCCCATATTGCGCCGCCGGTCACCTGCGTTTTTTTATTGGGCATTTTCTGGGAAAAAGCATCGGCCATTTCAGCCCAATATACTTTGTGGCTGGGTTCCGCCCTGGGAGCCGCGGTGTATGTCGTGAATAAATTATTCCCTGAATCCGTATTGGGCAGTGTACCATTTATGATGATGGCTTTCTATCTTTTTGCCGTTTGTGTGCTGATGCAGGTTACATTATCTTACATTTTTCCGGTTAAGCATACCGGACAAAGCGGCAAATTATACTGGAAATCTTTTTGGGAACCGCTACAGAGCAAAGGATGGAGCGGGATCGGCAACTACAAAATACTGTCAATAATACTCCTTTTGATATTGACAGTGCTGTACTTTATATTCAGATAAAACATAGAACCTCATAAAATAAAATAAATACCATGCACTGCAAAAAAATATTCATCTTTCTTTTTCTTTCGGCAGCGTTTTTAAGCCTTGAAACAAAGGGGCAATGGTCCTGGAAACCGAATGATAAGATGAAAACGTTGCAACAATGCCTGAACATTCTTTCCAAAGCAGCAGGTGGCAACGGAAATCTTTTATTGAACGTTGGGCCCATGCCTGATGGCCGTATTGAAGCAAGACAGGCAAACCGTTTACAAGAGGTCGGCAACTGGCTAAAACTCAACGGCGAAGCTATATACAATACAAAGGGGGGACCTTATGAGCCCGAATCTGATTATGCTACAACCCGTAAGGAAAATAAAATTTTCCTGCATGTGCTGAATACCGATACGGCTGTAATTACTTTAAAGAATATTTCAGGCCGCAATATCATCAAAGCCTATACGATGAAAGGTGAAAAGGTTTCCATTGAAAAGGGAGATAAAGCCTTTCGTGTATTGCTTCCCGGTACACTTGCGGGTAAAACAAACTATATTGTTGTACTGGAACTGGATGGCAGTGCCGAAAATATACCTGTTATAAAATAAAGGGCGCTAACTGGCATCCGGAATACAGATCTGACTTCAAAAAATAATATAAAAATGAAAATACTGACAACCATACTTATATCAGCATGCGCAATACTTGTTTTCCCGGCAGCCTGTAACCCTGCATTGCAAAAGGATGCAACAGAGCACAACCCTGATCTGCCTGTTAAAAAAGAATCGGCAAAGATTGAACGCTACGGAATGATTACCGGTCTGAAATCCGAAAAACTTGCTTATTACAAAGCACTGCATGCAGCAGTATGGCCTGACGTTTTGAAAAAGATAGCGGAATGTAATATCCGCAACTACTCCATTTATGTAAAAGAGATTGACAATAAGCCCTACCTGTTCAGTTATTTCGAATATACCGGCAATGATTTTACCGGCGACATGAAAAAGATGGCTGCAGATACTGCCACACAACGCTGGTGGAAGGAAACAGCACCAACGCAAATACCACTTCCGGATGCGGCGGCAAAAGGCGAAACCTGGACCGCGATGGAAGAAGTGTTTCATTACGATTGAATCCAAAAGCATTATGCTGCAGGGTAAACGCTGATATCAGGAAACTTTAAAATTCCTGATGCGTGAACCTGTAAGTTGGAAATATTCTGGAAAGCGTGGATACAACCGAAACAACTTGCTGAACCACATCGTAGGAAACGGTAAAATCAGTAAAATCCCCGTTCACTTAGGTTGGAAAAAAAGATATAAGGTTAACTGAAGAAACAGGAAGCAGTAATTAAACTGCACCCTGTTATTTTCAAAAAAATTCATTTACTCGTTCCTGTTCCGCTCTTGTTTAAGAAAATCTATGGATATCATTGAATTTAAAACACCGGAAGCGTCATTTTATTCTTTTACTGCGATACCAATTGGATTGGAAAATGTGCGATAGGAATGCCCGTTAATTTTTCTTTCCAATTCCAGCCTGACGTAGTTCTTTATACCTTTCGTTTTTTTATAGTTTAAAATTAGTCCATCGTGTACCAGCCTGCCGGGTGGCCAGGGTTTATTACTTTTTTTATAGTCTTCAACCGGCTGCAGGGATGCAGGTGAAGAAATCCAGCGGACCTGATCAAAGTTTGTTGCGTCAACAGTTATCGTGCCTCTATTTTTATCAACTTTTATATGCTGTATGGACGGAAACAAATCAATGTCATTAAATTGAAGGTTGCTCTGCCGGGAAGATTTGCAGAAGTAAAAGCTTCCATTTTCCATTGCCTCCCGTACAGAAGCCTGCGTTAATGTATCGAGCAGAAAAACCGTAAATGTATTTTTGCTACCGCCGCCATGGTCGCCTTTTCGCCCTATTTCAAACGTATGCATATCGTCATTGCCAAATCCCCATACTGGCCGGCCAGGCATAAACCTTGCCAGCAACTGATCCCAAAGACCTTCATCATATGTTTCTGTTTCCGGTGTGTTGTTGGTGATTTCCATGCCCACCAGGCAATCGGGTGTAATGTTTTTAAACAGTTCCACATACCAATCAAGTGATTTGCGTTCAAACCATTCGAATTTAGAGGGTATGCCGGGGTGATTCATTATAGCCAGACCGCCTTTCTTTTTTATCCCGATCAGTTGATCTTCTTCAAATATTTCGCGACCGGTGTCGTCCACGATGCCCCCATAAGGCGCCCTGCTTCCGGTTCTGTTGTACCATACACCATAGTCAGAAAAATAACTGCCCATGTGATGGCGAAAGGTCAGCTCTCCCCCCTCGATGCCTACCATACCCAGCGCCTCCGGCGAAGGCGAACCATAATTTTTCCAGGGCCAGGTGGTGTTGGCCGGAAAATTTTCCGGCAATTTACCTAATGGATAAGGACTCGCTTCTTCTTCTGAAATGAGCCCCCAGCTCAAACGGGCATTGGGCCAGTTCCAGTCGTGGTCGGTAATCGAAAGAATGGAATATCCTGCTTTTTTATAAGTTTCTGTCACCGTCTTCAACTTATGGTATCCGTCACTTTGAAGTGTATGCGCATGAAGATTGGCCTTATGCCGCTGGATCGTCTCCCAGGTGATATGTTCATAGGGATTGCTGACGACAAAGCTTTTTTTCTTTGTATTGGCAGCGTTGGAAAAAGAGAAAATCGCAAGTACAAAGCAAGCAGGTAAAATTGTTAAATATTTTTTGATCATCATAATCGCTTTTTTATAATTGATAACCGGAATTTTAATTATAACCGGGGTTTTGAGGCATTTCTTTGGTAAGATTGGCATCAATCAACCCTTGTGGTATGGGAAAAAGGAATACTGCTCCTACCCAAACAGCTACTCCTTCTACAGCAAGCATAGACAAGCCGTTTTCCATAGCATCCGCAGAACCGCTCATGTCAAATACTACATCTATGTGCTTCGTAAAAAAATTTGAATTAAATTTTCCAGGGATTTTTTGTTCATCTTTAATATTTACGGACTCAACGGCTCCGAACAAAAGTGCATCCTGTATTCTTTTATTCTCAATATCTGCGGCGCCTACCCACGCTGCCCCGGCATCTTTACACATTACTGCACAAGTAACACCGGGTGTTCCCATACCAAAAATGACAATATTCTTATTTTTCAAACTTCCGGCAAGCCGGATAGCACCAGCCGAGGTGGCAATGGCACAATTAATAGTGGCGGCAATGGATAAAGGCAATGCGGCAGGAATCTTCAATATGCATGATCCCCTTTTTATAAAGCAATATTCACCCAACTCACCGTGGAAAGCATCATTCCCGTCAACCAATCCGTGTCCATATTTAAAAAGATTATCTCCCTTTTGCGGCATGCCGTCAAGCGCGTTCGAAGAAAGCGGATCACTTGCAAAAATTGTCCAGGTAATAATATCCCCGATATTCAATTGCCGGCCCTGGTAATCCTGGTGACCGTGGCTGCTTTCTATCATTTCGATTTCCCCAACTATTTCATGTCCAAGCACCGTTGGACATTTTTCCTTCCTAATACCTCCGCACTGGCGCAGGTCTGGTAGCGTTGCTATGTGTTCAGCCAGACCTGTGCCTTGCTGTTACTAAGTTTTTATCAATATACGCTCATTATTTCCAATAGTCCTTTCTTGTTTTTTGTGTAATAATCCGTTGCACTACTATATTTCCAGTGTTCTGCCAATTCAACAAAACCGGCCCGAACCGGGTTTTCATGAAGGTAAGTTGTTCTTTGCTCAAGCATTTCCGCATTATCTAATAATATAGGATGGTTCTCATGTTGCCAGAATTGATATTGATGATTGGATTTTTTTGCTTCGCCGTATTGCCTGAATGTTTCTAATATCCCTGCCTCGCCGGCAGGCAGGCATTCTTTCCTACTTTCCCCTGGATTCCTGATAATAGCATCAATTATTTTTAAAGCAGTGTAACTTTTTATATTCTTAAGAACTATAGCTGGGTCATAATTGACTGCACACGAATATATGAGATGAAAATGATTGGTCATTAAAACCCATGCATGCATTTGTAATCCCTGGTTTTTTTGACAGAATCTGAAGCTGTCTAAAAGTATATCCCTGTACAGATCTCTTGTAAAAATATCTATCCAGCCTACTATAGTTGAGGTTGTGAAATAGGTAGCTGCCTTATCGGTAAATTTGTATTTGGTGCTCATGGTTTGCAGTTTTTCTAAAGTTATTAATTTATTTCAGCCCAATACAAAAAAAATATAATCTGCAATTATTATAAAACAAGTAATACCCAGGCAACAGGTCGGCTATCGCACAACGCCACCACTACAGACCTGCGCCAGAGCGGGGCTTATTATAGAAGGTTCGTGGAAGTTGCAGTGCACCGGATTTTACGTTGAGTATTTATCTTCTATTTCTTTATTTTCTTTAAGACGCTTATACAAATACTGGCAAGCTTCGTCTTCGTTTGTAAATATTCTTATCGAATGTTTTTCTCCTCGCTCCTTAAAGTAAACTTCGTATTCTACAGAATATACCCCCTTCCGAATAATCAGGGAGAGCTTATCATCGTCATTGGTAGAACCATAAAGACCATGTAAATAATACTTATCTTCAGGTATTCCAAACTCTTTCAGTGTAATATATAATTCTTGTATTGTCATGGCTTAAATGGCTCTATAATTCCTCTTTTAATAAGTATGTCTGCACCAACAGGTGATTGGAACTGAATACCAAAACCAGTTTGACCACTAAACATACCAGGTGAAGCTACTGATTTCTGAACCTCAAAAGGCTTTAATACTTTAAATTGTGTATAAGGAGATGACCCGGGTGGGATAGACCTTGCCCCATAAGAGGTGCCAGGAGTAGAAAACCATTTACCCCCCAACTCTCCATATCTATCTATCACTTGACCCGGCATCAAAAATGTACTTTCCGCGGTGCCAGTAACTTCTGCTATAGCTGGATACTTCGTTACTAAAGCTGTACTCGTCTTAGTGGCGCCTCCTAGAAGTGCCTTCGCTCCTAATTTCACTAACTGACCTACGACTAATAAATCTTCCACATTGACTGGCGCAAACTCTGCCCTTCCCGAAGAGTTAGCAGCCTGGGTCATTGACACATTATACGCCTGGCTTAAAAATCCCTTAACCTCTTTTTCAGACAACCCCGAGCTGATAAACTGCCCAAGCTTTGTATTAGCTACGTTTGCTTTTTCTTCATCGCTCCAATTCTTTCCAATCCCCGGTGTTTTATACATATCTGCATAGCCAGCTAAATCAGCCGAAATAGGCCATACCAACCGCTTATAATCTTCTCCTTCATACCACCCCGACTTAGTACCATATTCGTTTGACCCTTTATGCCAGAACCAGGTCTTACTAACCGTTTCCGAAAACGGGCCTTTCGTGCTTGAAACTGTTGCATGTGTAGTTTGAGCTTGATGTTCTTCATTGCCTCTATTCGTAGGCATCTCTTCTAAACCATCTAAATCCGTTGCCCATATTGGTTTATTGCCAGCAAATTGGTACGGGGTATACCAGGGATATTTCTTCGTCAGTGGGTCAACACTCATAAACCTGCCCACCAGCGGGTCATACAACCGGTTGCCATAGTCCAGCAGGTTGCCTGCGCCTTTCACTTCATTGTCCATCTCCTTGCCGTTGAAGCCGTAGCGGTAACGGGAGAGGAAGGCGAAATTACGCCCCAGCATCACCCTGCCAAAAGGCGTGTAGTCGGCAGCCGTTACCATGTCAAAATCATAAATGCTGATCATGGAGGGGTCACTTGCCTTTCTGCCTGTTTTTTTATCACTCAGCACCGTAAGTACATTACCCAAATGATTCGTTAACTCAAAGAGCTTGTTGCCTCTGGTAAAGTTAAGCAAATATGTGTCACCTAAATTATCTTCCTCAACCGCCGTCAGCTTGTCTTCATCCGCATCCTGGTCGCGGTTGATAATGCCTAAATGACTGCTTCCGTACATATGGTGCTCCTTTAGCTTCAGCGCGCCGGCAGAAGCGCCGGCGACATTGTTCACTTCGTAGGTGGCCAGCACATTGCTCCCGCATGTGTGCGGGACAGGCTCTGCGCGTCGCGAACGTACCAGCGATGGTTGTAATAGGCGGAGCCGCCAGAGCCGTGGCGCACCGTTTCTCCCACCTTATTACCCGACGGATCGTAATAGTAATGAAGAAAACGGCTTGTCACTCCCGCCAGTGCCCGCTTTTCTACTTCCACTACCTTGCCGTAAATGTTCCAGCTTATATCGTCATCACCCATCCATTCGCTGCTCTTCAGGTTGCCGGTGGCATCGTATTGATAGTTGCCTGCTAATTGGTCTCTGATGTCAACCGCAGGAGAGTAATTGTTGGAGTGTGCGGTGCTTTCGAAATACTGGTCGCGGATATGATCCAAACGGTTGGTGCCACCGGTATAAAAATAAGTGAGGCTGTCCATCAGCGGGTTGGCCGTTAAATGGCTGTTGCGCAGTACGGTTTGGATATTGCCGTTGGCGTCGTAGCTGTACCGCTCCTTATACAGGTCGCTGATGGTCAGCGTTGACCATTTGTTGGTACCGTCAAGACCGCGGTACATATCCATTTCTACCAGGCGGTTAAGCTGGTCGTACTTGTAATTGTACAACTGGTTCAGATAGCGCAGCGGAATGCTGTGGGCCGTGCTGCTGATATTGCCGTTGTACAGTGGCCGGTAGGCAAGGCTGGCATGCAGGCTGGGCTCGGCAAAAGGCAGCCTTGCCGTATTGATGGGGTCGTAATCGCCATAGAAATAATGGAGCGTAAAGCCGTAGGCGTCAAGGGCAACCGACAGGTTCAGCCCCGTGGCGTCAAAACAACCTGTAACAACGATATATAGCACCAAAGAGAATCCTTTTCAGCAGAGTAATAGATTTTACTCACTCGATGATGCTGTAACAAGTAAAGAAAATACGCAAAACGCTGTTCAGGCAATTATACCGGAAACGCAAACCCGGGTCAATGGGGCTACGGTAAGGCTGCAACTGGCAAGTGATATTTATATCAATGGCGACATGGTTCCTAAAGATCAGTTTATTTATGGCATGGCGTCACTCAATGGAGAACGATTGACAATTCACATTACTACTATCAGGCATCAAAACAATACAAGGTGTGCCGTTGATACAACATGAATTTAAAAAGAATTATGACGGTGACCAGGTAACTGCAAACCTGCATTTAAAAAAATCCGCTACATCAGATTATTATTTTCTCAACAAGTTTGACTTGCAATTACAAAAGGATGGCCGGACGGATTCGGTAAAACAGACCTATTACATTACCTCAAGAAAGGTAGCCGGCAACGGTGAAGAAAATGGAGAACAAAAAGCAAAGCAGGATATCAAATACACATTAAAGGAAGGCTATAACCTGCTTGATGGCCGTCCTGTTTACAAAAATCTGGTAAGCAAAGAAGGTAACGAATATGAGGCCTGGAATAAGCTGAACTTTAAAAAGAAACTTGATAACGGCAACTTTGAAATGAAACAATACACCAAAAATTATGGGTTTGATCTGGAAAATGTGCTTTCAAAATATCCGATAAAAGAACTGGCCAACGAACAATACAAGCAATCATTGATTGATTCCCTGCACCGGGGCAATTTGCAGAAAGCAACTTTTGTTGGTAGCGATGGTAGTGAAGAAAAGTTGTATATATCGCCCAGTATTACCCTGGGCGCATTGAATGTGTACGATCAAAACAAAGAGCGGATACCAACTGAACAACTGGTGGAGAAACAGTATATCGGTAAAGAATTAGCCGAACAGTTTGAAAATGGACATAAGGATCAGGTAATAGCATCCGGTAACAGTATCATGGAAGCATTACTAAAATTTGAGAGGGTGGATAATCCGGGGAAGAATGGAGAAATTGGGGGAGGGTCGGTGAAGTTTAAAAGTAGTTGTTGAAATATTTCCGTTACGGTTTGTGGAAAAAGAAAATGTGGTGGTATGGAAACTTTATTTGTTCCTAATGAGAATGATATTAAGCGATGGGTAAAAGAAGCGATAAAAGAATGCCTGGAAGATTTAAAGGCAACCAATAAAACAGATGTTGGGAATAATGAATCCTTTGTTTCCCGCAGCGATATTGCCGGCATTTTGGATATTTCATTAGTTACGCTCACAGACTGGATGAAAAGAGGTTTGCCTTTTCATAAACAAAGAGGCCGGGTTTATTTTATTCGTTCGGAAGTAATTGCGTATATCAAAACGAAAAAGATCGGGCCGTATAAATTCAGTAGACGGTTTTCAGCAATAGAATAAATAATGTTCGTGGTGAACTTTACAACCTGCTTATCCCGGCAGGTTTTTTTATACGCTCACGAAATAATGAAAATAAAGTAGCTTTAATCGTTAACTGCTCTACGCACAACAATAGTTCTTTTCAGGATGGTAGATAAGCAAGATTAAGATAGGTTTACCGGCATTGGGTAGCTCATGTTAGGCAAATTTTGAAAATCGAAGATTTTTGGAGTAAAAAGCACGTCTTTTTCAGGGTCAAAAATGGTAACAGTTTGGCAAAAAAATAGAGAAATCTTAAACAAATTTATTATTTAAAATTTCTCTATAACTAATTGAAAATCAGTGACCCCGTTAGGATTCAAACCTAAAACCTCTTGATCCGTAGTCAAGTGCTCTATTCAGTTGAGCTACGGGGCCGGGCGTTTTTTATATCCGGGCGGCAAAGATAAGCCGGCCACATAGAAAAGCCAAAAGAATCATAAACAAATCAGGAGGATCCCGGCAGGCGCCATCTAATGCCTTATACCTCACACCTGCTTAAACAAAGTATACCGGATGCCTAAAAAACCTCTTATTCCCTGCAACGGCGCATAATTGTATGAAGGATCAAAAGTATAGCCGTAAGGGTTGGCTACCGGATCGTTTATATATTTATTAAAAGGATCAAACGACCGCATGACAGGATCTTCCGGCACAAAATTGAAAAGGTTTTTTATTCCGCCGTACAACTCCAGCCCATTGCTGAGCTTTTTGGTAAGTTGCAGGTTGGCTATGCAAAACCAGGGCGAATACTCCGGCCGGTAGTCATTGGGCAAAACGGGCAGACGCATCGGCCCATCCCACTTGCCTGTAAGATCTATGCCGAACTGGTAAGGCAATGTATAGCTTAGCACAAAATTCCCCGACCATTCCGGTGCATTGAGCTGAATGTTTTTACGGGGCATATTCAACCGGTCTTCTACCGAATACACGTTCATATACGTTATCCCCGCTAATATTTTTAAAGGAAAAGCAAAAGTAATTTCGGCATTCAGCGCCACACCCCGTGATACCGCGTGTCCTTTAAGGTTATCATAAATGATCCTGCGCGGGTCTGTATCAAAATCCCCCACGATCTTATTGGTAAAATAGGAATAAAAGCCGGTTACGTCCAGGCCCGCGAAGGCATTTTGCATGGGAATTTTTAATACATAGTTCAGGTTGCCGTTATAAGACCTTTCGGGATTGAGCGACGCTGTGATCACTACCTCCCTTGCGCCGGTTAAAGCCGCATGATCTTCTGTAAACAAATTGACCACGCGGTAGCCCGTGCCAAAGCTGGCTCTGAAAGTATTTTGGCTATTGGGTGAAAATTTATACGCTACCCGTGGCGAGTGAACACTACCATGATGCTTATTATAATCGTAGCGGTAGCCTGTTAGCAAAGTGCTTTTTTCGCCGGTCATCCACTCGTCCTGCACAAAAATACCTGGCAATGGTGTATGCGTGGCGGCATTCTTTGATCCATCGGCCGTTGCAGTGGCCGGTGTATTGTCATCATAAAAGGTGTGCCGGTACGACCCTCCCAGTAAAAAATTATGCCGGCTCCCCCACTGCTTGTCCCAGAACATTTGTGCAAACAGCACCTGCTGTTCGGCCATATACGGGATAGTACCATACCACGAATCCTGCTGGTGCCGGTTGTAAGAAAACTGTGCCGTTATTTTTTCTTTTACGGGCAACTGGTACATACCAATAAGCTCCCAGCGGTTGGTGTATATGCTTTCACCGTAAATACTATCGCTGCCACGCCAGCTCCTGTTCCACTCCATTTGCCCGCCCCACCGGTTTTCCCACACATACCTTAAAGCAAGGCTTGCCATCCGGTTGTCTTTTCTTTCCACGTTCCATTTATTAAATACGGACATACGATCCTGCAGGGTGAGATCCGTGAACCCGTCTTTATTTCTATCTGCCGGGTGCTGGTAATTGAAATAATTGATGCCGGCCAGCCCGGTAACCTTACCGGTTTTAAATTTAGCTGAAGCATCGGCACTGTATTCCTGCCAGGAAGTGGCAAATACGTCAGCGCTTACGATGGGCGCTTTGAGCGGATTTTTGGTAATTATATTGATAATGCCGCCCATGGCTTCAGAACCATATAAGGAAGAGCCCGGACCCTTCACCACTTCAATGCGTTCAACAATGCTGTTGGGAATGCCGTTGAGTCCGTACACGGTCGATAAAGCGCTTACGATGGGCATCCCGTCTATCAGGATCATGGTATATGGTCCCTCCATGCCGTTGATGTGTATGTCTCCGGTATTGCAAACATTGCAGTTCAGTTGCGGCTTTACCCCGTTAACCATGCCAATGGCTTCAAAAAGGCTGGGCGCCGGGTTTTTCCGGAAGAGTTTGGGGGTGATCACCTCAACCGGTACAGGGCTTTGCATACGGCTTACTTCCTTCATGGTTCCCGTAACTACGATTTCCGACAGGTCGGCTGCAACGGTTTGCAGCTCAATGGTGTGAATGGAATCCGCGGTAGTTTGCATGTTGATCTGCCGCATTACGGTTGCATAGCCCACAGCAGATATTTTCAGGATAAAGTTTCCTTTGGAAGGCAAAACCATACTAAAATAACCTGCCGTATCGGTAACCGCGCCAAAGCGGGTTCGCTCCGCTTTTACTGTTGCACCGCTTACCGGTTTGGCTGCCGCCGTCACTCTTCCTTTTAATACCTGCTCCTGTTGTGCAAAAAGCACCATGCACAGCACAAGTCCGCAAACCGTAAGCATACTTCTCAACATAACGATAAAATTAAGTTTATCAAAAATAATAAGTTAGATTGATCTAACAAAATTATTTCACTAATTTTATTTCTCCAAAAGACCGCTCCTGAACACCGCACGGATCTCTCTTTGCGATTGGATAAGCCAGGTAGTGTACCCCCGATTATTGCCTTTGAGGATGCGGGGTAAACAACAGAATCTTTTATCTTTACCGGATGGTTTCACTCACGGAAGAAAATTATCTGAAGGCGCTTTACCGGCTTGCCCTGGAAAACCAGGAGATTTCGGTCAAAAACATTGCGGAAAGCCTGAACATCAAAATGCCTACGGTAAACAGCATGGTAAAAAAGCTGGCTGAAAAAAAATTCATCAGGTATGAAAAATACAAGGCCATTGAGCTTACCGAAAAAGGAAAGAAGCAGGCACTGTATATTTTACGCAAACACAGGCTAACGGAACTTTTCTTATCGGAAGTGATGGGCCTCGGATGGGAGGAGGTACATGATATCGCTGAACAGATCGAACATATCCGGTCCGACAGGTTTTTTGACCGTATCAACGAAATGCTTGGTAGCCCGCAATTTGATCCGCATGGCGAGCCGATTCCGGATGCCAATGGAAAATTGCCGGTGTACAAATCATTCCCTTTGTCTGACGGGCAAATCAATACAGTTTATAAGTTAGCAGGTGTGGCCAATCACGATGCCTCTTTTCTACAGCTCCTCGATTCGCTTGGGCTTACACTCGGCGCTTCTATTGAAATAAAAGAAATACAGGAATTTGATAGATCAATGGGGGTAAAACTGAACAACAAAAACAAAACCATTTTAAGCTTTACCGTATGCCGGAATTTACTGGTAGTATAAGATGGAACCCGGATATTGAAGTTTCGGAATACGAATTAAAAAAGGTAATAACAAATACAATTCAAACATCAAACCGGAATACCGGCTTTCGAGATCCGAAGTGAAATGCCGGTCTGCACCGAACCAAAATCTTAAATGTCAAATTCCAAATCTCAGCTCCCTCATGTTTGAATTTCAGACCATATATAACCTGCTTGACCTTGCCGGCACTTTTGCCTTTGCGATCAGTGGCGCTGTTGCAGCAAAGCACAGGGGGCTGGATCTCTTTGGTATTTTTGCCGTTGCCTTTACCGTTGCCTGCGGAGGAGGAATAATCCGCGACCTGTGCATCGGCGCCATCCCGCCGGTTGGATTGTACGACTGGCGCTACCTGGTAACCGCTATGATGGCGGCATCAATGACTATGGGTTTGTATTCATGGGTAAAACGGCTGCATCACCCTGTTTTGCTGTTCGATACATTGGGCTTGTCGTTATTTGCTGTTTCAGGCAGTTACAAAGCGCTTTTGTATGGTCATAATGCTGAGGTGGCCATCCTGCTGGGCATGATGACTGCGGTAGGCGGGGGTGTGCTGCGCGATGTACTGCTCAATCGTATTCCCGTTATTTTCCGGAAAGAAATATATGCTTCCGCCGCGCTCGCAGGTTCTATAGTAGTGGTGGTGGGCGAATATTTCAAATGGCCGGATACTGCAGTATCCTTAACAGGCATTACCCTGTGTTTTAGCCTGCGCTCTTTGGCATTGCGCTATCACTGGAACCTGCCCGTTTTCAGGGAAGAAGAAAGCGAGGCAGGAGAAGTGAAACGCGGGCAGTAAGCGGCTGTACCTGCTTTTCCGGATACGCCATTTACCTCATAGTGCATACATTTCATCATTCTCACACTCTTCCTCCCCGTACTTCAGTCTTCGGCGGTTAGTTCCAAACCCCTGATTTCTTTTAATTTGAACAGCACTTCTTCGAGCCTGTTTTTCGGTATGCCAATTGTCATGCTGCAAAACAATTGCAATTGCTGTTCTGCTATATTGCAATTATACTGCTTAATAACTGTCATAACGCTGTTTATAATCGTATAATCAAATTGCAGTTTACAGATCCTTTCAATAGCTTTTTGCACAACAGGTACGGTTTGGAGCGCCAGCGCGGCTGCCGAGCGATAGGCATTGATCAAGCCCGGCACGCCCAGCAAAGTACCCCCGAAATAACGAACCACAACGATCAGCACATTGGTAAGCTGCCTGCTTTCCAAAAGACCAAGAACAGGTTTTCCGGCAGTTCCCGAGGGTTCACCATCATCACTGGAGCGGAAATTATTTCCATCCAATCCAACCCGGTAGGCAAAACAATAATGAGTAGCTTTCGGGTACTCCTTTTTAACAGCCTCCAGCGCTTTTTTAAAATCACCAACCGACGCAAGCGGGATCAGGCAGGCAATAAACCTGCTTCCCCTGTCTTTAAATTCTGCTGTTGCCTTTTGCTCAACGGTGTAATAAAAATCCATACGCTTATTATTATCCTTATAGATCGCTTCCGCCGTATAATACAACAAATATTTAAACAGATAATAAAGGATTAGTATAATGCTCAATCCTGTCGGAAAACAAATGCTCTTCCTTTACCTTTTGCGCCCGGGCAAGTTCCGGTGCTTTAATACCTCCGGGAATACGCAATGTTTCATTGGTAATGATCCTTGCTTCATTCCACCGGCTTTCGTTTACAAAAGATTGCAATAGTCTTGCACCACCCTCTACCAGCACGCTCTGAATGTTCAAATGAAACAACGCGCTCATAAGCTCGTCAATAACATTTATATCACTTTTAATCCGGTAAAACCAGTTGTCTGCACCTGTAAAAACATTATTTCCATCTGATGATAATGTACCTTTTATTTCATTGAAAACAACAGTCGGGGCACTGTCATCAAACAAGCGTAAAGAAGCAGGCAGCTTCAGTCCCCTGTCAACAACCAGCCTTAAAGGGTTCCTGCCCTGCCATAACCGTACGGTTAAGGCAGGGTCGTCAAGCAATGCGGTTCGGGTTCCCACCAAAATGGCCGCTTCCTCACTGCGCCAGCGGTGAACCAGCCTGCTGCTGTATGCATTGCTGATCTGAACAGCAGTGCCATCAGCCTGGGCTATAGCCCCATCACTGCTTTGTGCCCATTTAAGTATGATATAAGGCGTGCGTTGTTCGTGAAAAGTAAAGAACCGCTTATTCAGTTGCCGGCATTCTTTTTCCAATACCCCTGTTGTAACGGCTATACCTGCCGCTGCGAGCTTTTCTATACCCTTTCCGTTTACTTCCCGAAAAGGATCCCGGCAACCTATTACCACCCTGGGGATCCGATGTTGTACGATCAGATCGGCGCAGGGCGGGGTTTTGCCATAATGCGCGCAGGGTTCGAGCGATACGTACATTACACTTTTATCAATAAGGTGCAGGTCATCTTTTTTTACCGATGCAATACAGTTCACCTCAGCATGCGGCATGCCATACTGCCGGTGCCAGCCTTCTCCTATTATGCGGTTGCCGTGCACCAGTACAGCACCAACCACCGGGTTAGGCGCAACATGCCCCACACCAGCCTCTGCCAGCTGAACACAACGGTACATGTATTGTTCCTCAATAGTCAATAACTGTTCAATTAAATAATTTGCAATATACTCATCACAAAACTAAGCTACGGTTAAGTTAACGGGCAATAATACAATAAAAAACCCCGGACTGATTACCCGGGGTCTGGTGTATAAAAAAGGTTTTTATTAATGCGCGGCGGCAGCAGACTGCTTTGCTTTAGCCCGCTGCTGTTTTGTTTCTTCCGGCGTTAACTTGCCCAAAGGCTTGTCTTTTGCAAAATCAACCAATATTGGCGCGGCTACAAATATTGATGAGTAAATACCTGTTACTACCCCGATGAGCATGGCAAAAGAAAATCCTCTGGTTACTTCCCCGCCAAAAATGAATAAAACCAGCAATACAATAAACACGGTTACAGAAGTCATTACGGTACGGCTTAACGTATCGTTAATGGCGGCATCAATGATTCGGGGCTTGCTTTCTCCTTTCATCGTTCTGCTGTATTCGCGTATCCTGTCAAATACTACCACGGTATCGTTCATTGAAAATCCTACCACGGTTAATATCGCCGCAATAAAGTGCTGGTCAATTTCAAGCGGGAAGGGCATAATATGCCTGAAAAAGGAGAACACTGCCAGTGTAACAAATACGTCGTGCACCAGTGAAAAGATGGTGCCGAGTGAAAATCTCCAGTCGCGGAAGCGAAGAAAGATATAAAAGAAAATAAGAATTATAGACACAACCGTAGCGGTTACTGCGCCGCGCTTCAGGTCTTCCGAAATGGAAGGCTGAACGCTCTGCGAGCTCTGCAGGTATACCTTCTTAAAATCTGAAGGAGAAGTGCCTTCAGCCAAAAATGGCTTAAGCCCGCCATATAAAGTTGCTTCAACCAAAGAATCTGCCGTACGGGAAGGATTCTCTTTCTGGAAAGATGTTGTAATGTTGAGGGTGCGTGCATCACCAACTGTTTTCACCACCGGGTACTCTCCAAAAACTTTTTGCAAAGCATTCTTTACATCATCGTTTTCCTGGGGATGATCAAAATGGATGGTATAGCTCCTTCCGCCCTTATATTCCACTCCTTCATCAAACCCGTAAAAGAAAGACCCTATTCCAAAAATAAATACCACTACAGAGATGGCATACGCATACTTACGTGCCTCCACGAACTTGAAATGCGCCTTTTTGAATATGATACGGGACAATTTAGTGAAGTATTCGAAGTGGCGGCCTTTTTTGTTTGTCCACCATTCGGAAACCAGTCTGGCGATAAGGATCCCACAAAACAGGTTCAGTACCACGGCAATAATCTGCGTGGTGGCAAAACCTTTAATAGGACCCATACCAAAAATATACAGGATGATAGCAGTCAATAATGTGGTAACGTGCGCATCGAGCACAGGCGGCAATGACCGGTTGTATCCATGATCTACAGCCATGGCATAACTTCGCCCCCAGGTTATTTCTTCCTTGATGCGTTCAAATATGATCACATTGGTATCTACTGCCATTCCTATGGCGAGCACCAGCGCCGCAATACTTGCTGAAGTTAATGTGGCGCCCAAACCGCTTAGAACACCAATGGTAAAAAACAGGTTCAGTATCAATGTTATATTGGCGATCCAGCCGCTGGTATTAAAATACAATAACATCAGGGCAAATATTACCGCAAAAGAAATGACGAACGACATGGCGCCGCCTTT
>NZ_DAOMOZ010000016.1:0-38664 GCF_035444585.1 Agriterribacter sp. | reverse complement strand
ACGCTGGCGCGTACCGACCGTTTTGCGGCCGGCACCCGACGCGAGGAGGGTCAGCCCCGCAAACTTTAATAAAATAATTCAGAAGACTGACCATAGAATTTAGTGTATGCAAAACGATCTGACGCTGGCGCGTACCGACCGTTTTGCGGTTGGTACGCCGCGCCTGTTTCAAGTGGTATCCGTAAATCAATCACTTGTGAACCGCCGGAATTCGCGCCATATTAAAAATAAACACGGCACTAACCAAGTGAAGGTAAAACCTTTTCAATTTCAGCCCTTGATGGTTCATACTGTTTTGGCAATTTGAGATTTGTGCCCAGCTCATTCAACGGCTCATCTTTTGTAAACCCCGGATTATCTGTAGCCAGCTCAAATAATACGCCGCCCGGCTCCCGGAAATATAAAGAAAAGAAATAATCACGGTCAATTTTGGGCGTAATGCTCAGTCCCTTCGCAGCAATCTTTTCGCGATAATCCATTAAAATATCATCATCTTTCACCCTAAAAGCGATATGATGGTTGGTTCCTGCGGCATTATAACCGGAGGGCGATTGAGGAAGTTCTATAATATCCACGATTGCGGCGCTTTCTATAGCATCTGTTATAAAACGATACCGGTTTCCATCCTGTTTCAGCAGTTTGTAACCCAATACACCGGTTAATATTTCCGCCGTAGCGTTTACACTTTTTAAGGTTAACGTAACACTATGAAATCCTTTTATGGCGGCATCAGCTTTTACTTCCTCCGTTTCCCATGATTTTCTTATGTCTTCAGTATTGGAAACAATAAGATCAATATTCAAACCGTCAGGGTCCCGGAAAGAAAGATATTGCTCACCAAACCTTTCCGCGGGTTCACTATATTTTATATTGAATTTCTTAAAGCGGTCTGCCCAAAATGCAAAGCTGTTTTCCGGCACGGAATAACCGATATCGGTTGCCATACCCACACCCGTTCGCCCCGGTCCTATCCCTTCCCAGGGAAAAAAAGTGAGGATGGTGCCGGGTGTTCCCTTTTCATCGCCAAAATAAAAATGGTAGGTTCCGGGATCATCAAAGTTCACGGTTTTCTTAACCATTCTTAACCCAAGTACCTTAGTATAAAAATCATAGTTGCGTTTTGCATCAGCGGCAATGGCTGTGATATGATGCAAACCCAGTATTTTATTTTCCATGACGAGGCTTTAAACTGTTTATAATTCAGATGCCGGATCCGGTTTGACCGTTTAGTTCTATGCAGGGCCTTCACCACTTTCCAAATCCTGTGTTTCAGGTTTAAATTTTCCTTCCAGCTCATCCAATACAGACTTATCCCATAATTTGACACCCGAAAAGTAAGCGGCCCTGCAAATCATATGCCCCGAAACAGGTGCGGTAACAAACAGAAAAAAAATGACCGCCAGAGCCTTGGTGGTTGTTGCAAACTCGGCAAAATACAAGGCAACCGCCACTAAAAGCAAGCCGGCGCCCATGGTAGCCGCCTTAACGGTAACCGAAAGGCGTGTATAAAAATCAGGCATACGAACCAATCCTATCGCCGCCACCAAAATATGCAGGGCTCCCGTTGTACTTAAGATCATTACAATAATATCAATCATTTTTTTACTTTTTTAGTTAAGTAGTACGAGAATGCAACAGTTGAAAGAAATGCGATCAACGCCAGGATCATGGCATCATCTAAAAAAGAAAACTGCTGTGTAACAATGCAATAGGCGGCAATAGCGGCCACTCCTATAGTAATAGACAAATCCAATGCAACTACCCTGTCTACTATGTTTGGCCCTTTAAAAAAGCGGTAAACAACCAGCAACGCTGCAACGCCAAGTATCGGCATAATGACATACAAAAAATAGGTTTCCAGGCTCATCGCAATATTTCTAATAATTTTTTTTCCAGACCTTCTTTCGTTTTTCTGACAAAATCTTCCCTGCTTTCCAGATACATAACATGCACAAACATTACTTTCCGGTCTGTGCTTAAATCCACCACCAATGTTCCGGGCGTTAAAGAAATCATGTTGGAAAGCATCGTGATCTCAAAATCCGTTTTTGCATCCAACGGAAGCCCCACAATACCCGGCTTCATAAAATAATGCGGCGTAATTACATCGTAGGCCACCTGCAGGTTGGCTTTGATCATCTCAAAGAAATAAAAAAAGACAAACCCGATCATCTTAGGTACCCTCAGGAAATATCGTTTATCCTTTCCTGTTCGCTCCTTCATCCACAAAATAAAAAATGCCAGGGCAAAGCCAAATCCAATATTGGCCATCGTTAAAGAGCCCGTTAAGGCCACCCAAACGAAAGTTAATATAACATTTAAGAGAAGCTGTTTTATCATAAACATTTTATTTAGAAAGGATGTTTCCCAATACAGCATGAATATAGGGTTGCGTATCTATCATTTCGGCTGCAATTTTTTGTGAAACTTCCATAACATACTCAGCCCCAAATCCAATACATACACTTACAGCAGCCAAACCAGCCACGGGCAATACCAGCATAAACTTCTTTCCTTCAGGCAATGTTTCAAATTCATCATTTTTTTCAGCATCCCCCTTTGGTAAATTTTTCCAAAAAACTTCAAGCCATATCCGGGCAATAAGGAACAGGGTGATAAAACTCGCGAATATCAAAGTTAAGATAAGGATAAGGGAATTGCCGGTAAGGGCTGCCTGGAATAAGTTGATCTTGGGCCAAAATCCCGACAAAGGAGGAATACCTGCCAATGAAAACAAAACGATCGCAAATAAGATGGAAAGTCTTGGATAATCTTTATAAAAACCGCCTAACCTCCTTAAATCTGTACTTCCTCTCGCCTTGTAAATTATTCCGCTCACCAAAAATAAATTTGTTTTTACGATGATATCATGGATCAAATAAAATATGGCGCCCGCAATAGCTATTTGTGTAAACAAGCCCAAACCAACTATGAAATAACCAATATGACAAACAATCAAATAAGAAAACATCCTGCGCATACTGTTTTTACTAATTGCGCCCAAAGCACCTGTCAGCAAGGTCAGGGCGGCTACTGTTCCAAAAAGGTTCATCATAAAATTGTCGGGAACAAATATTAATGTAAATATCCTGAACATAGCATATATGCCCACTTTTGTAAGCAGCCCCCCGAATAAAGCCGCGATGGAGGATGGTGGCGTGTGATAAGAAGAGGGAAGCCAGAAATACAACGGGAATACGGCAGATTTAATGCCGAACCCTACAAAGAACAGCAGACCTGTTACATTCACCAGGCCGCGGTTTTCAATTTGCGCTACTTTTACGGCCAGGTCGGCCATATTTAAACTGCCCGTTATCCCATACAAAATCCCGATAGCCGTCAGGAAAATAACAGATGCCAGCATATTCATTGCTACATATTTTATAGCACCTTCCATTTGAGGTTTCCGACCACCAAGCGTCATCAGAACAAAAGAAGAAATGATAACAATTTCAAACCATACGTACAGATTAAAAATATCGCCGGTTAAAAACGCACCGTTCAATCCCATGATCAGGAAATGAAAGATGGCAAAATAACCATACCTTATCCTGTTGGTACTTACGGCAGCGGTTGAAAATAAAGAAACCGATAAGGCTACAATTGCTGTTAATAAAACCAGTACACTGCTGAAAGTATCGGACACAAACGTGATCCCGAACGGAGCCGGCCAATCTCCGGCCTGCATTGTTAAAATGCCCGCGTCGCGGGTTTTCAAAAACAATTGCAGGGCCAAAACCAGCCCCAAACTGCTCCCGGAAATACTAATGGCCCGCAGGATGTTTACTTTCTGCCAGAAAAAAATGGCGATGATGGCAGTAAACATATGCACTAAAACAGGAAGAATTATAAAATTATCAGTCATATATCTTTATCATGGGTATTCAGTGTATCCAGGTCATCTGATCCTGTTAATAAATAAACCCGTTTCAGTAAAATAATGGCAAAAGACTGCAATCCGAAACTGATGACAATAGCAGTTAAAATCAATGCCTGCGGAACAGGATCTGCATAAACATCTGTAAAAACAGATGCACCCACTTCAATAATAGGCGGCTTTCCTTTAGCAATATCACCCATTAAAAAAATCAAAAGGTTGGCTCCGTTTCCCAATAGGATCAACCCCAAAAGAAGGCGTACCAGGCTTCTCCTGAACATTAAATAAATGCCTGCAGCATATAATACTCCAATTAAAATAACAAGCAGTAATTCCATAAATTATACTTCTCCCGGTTCGATATCTGATTCTGAGATCGTAAATAAAATGGTTAACGTAACACCAATAACCACAAGAAAAACACCAATATCAAAAAACAATGCTGTTCCGATATGGCCAATACCCGGAATGGGTTCTTCCAACCACAATCCCTTCATAAAAGGCGCATCAAAAAAAGTGGGAATGGCGCCCATAAGAAAACACAGGAATAAACCTATCGGAATTAAAAACCCGGGGTTCATTCTAAAAATGTCTTTCGCCTTATCGAACCCATGCGCAAATGCATGCAAAACAAATGCAATAGAGGCTACCAGTCCGCCCACAAAACCGCCGCCGGATAATGAATGCCCCCTCAGTAAAATAAATACCGAAAACATCAGCAACAGCGGGAGCAAATAGCTGGCAGCCGTTTTTAAAATTATTGAATTCATGCAGTAATTGTTTTAATGACTTATTCCTTTTCAGGCGCTTTTACTTTTAATTTCAACAGACTATATACACCGAGTGCCGCAATAGATAATACAATTATTTCAACCATGGTATCAAAACCGCGAAAATCAACCAAAATCACGTTTACCACATTTCTGCCTTTTGCCAGCACATAAGCATTATCGCCGTAAAAATGACTCACTACCTTATCTGCAGGCTGATTAAAAGCCTGAAGCGCGATAATGGAAATAATCGCTCCAAAACTCAACGCAATCAAACCATCTCTCACCTGGGTCGTAAAATTCATATATTTCTTAAACTGGGGAAGTCTGAACAACACCAATACAAACAAAACAACGGTAAGTGTATCAATGGTAAACTGCGTCATTGCCAGGTCGGGGGCGCCATAAAACACAAATATCAAACACATACAATAACCTACAATCCCCATGCCTGCAATAGCTGTTAATCGGGAAGAAGTAAAAACCGTAATAAGAATTGCTGAAATAATAATGACAAAGGAAACAACTTCATAAAACCGGATGTCAGATAATTGATCGTAATTTACAGACAACGGAACTTCCGTAAACAGGCGATACCCTACCAAACCAATCAGGAATACAATAATGGTGATTAAATAATAACGCAAATATCCATTGTGTAAAAGCCTGGTATACCTGAAAGCAAATTTTTCTGCTGTACGGCTGATCCGCCCTGTTAAATACTCAGGCGATATCGATTCGAAACCTGCCAGCTTTTTCTGGCTGAACGGCTTGCCCCTTTTCAAAAAATAGAGTATAAACCCCAGGCTCAGCGTTAAAATGCTCAGCAGTATAACCAAACTAAAGCCATGCCATAATTTTAAAGGGATATCTACCACTGTGTTGTTAATGGATTGCGCCACCGCAGCAATCAAATTCCTATCTAAAAATGTAGGAAACACACCAAAAACAATAGCTGCAACTCCAAGCAGGATGCCCGGCACCCATAATAATACGGACACTTTCCTTAACCGGGAAAAATTTTGCGGGATCTCTCCCGAAAACGGTTTGACACCTGTCATCAACCCGGCAATCAATAAGCAGACATTACTTACAAAAGCAATACCCGTCAAAATCCAGGCTAAATTTCCTGCGGTGTCAAGGGTTGCTTCGTAAATAAGGTCCTTCCCGATAAATCCAAAAGTCAACGGCATGCCCGCACTGGAAATCGCTGCCAGTAAACCGCCTGCTGCTACCGGCTGCATCACTTTTCGCAACCCGCTTAATTTGTGTAAATCGCGGGTCCCGGTTTTATAATCAATTACCCCGGCTGTTAAAAATAATCCTGCTTTATAGAGCGCATGCACCAAAATAAATACGGAAACTGCCAGCAATGCCTTTTCTGATCCAATGCCTAAGAGAAAAAACATCATGCCCAAAGAAGCAATTGTTGAATACGCCAGGATCGCTTTTAAATCATTCCGGAATAAGGCATGAATGGCAGCGTACAACATGGTGAAAGCACCAATGATCATTAAAGAATTGTTCCAATAACTGTGGGTTCCCAGCACCGGTGTAAAACGTGCTAATAAATAAACGCCGGCTTTTACCATAGTTGCAGAATGCAAATAAGCAGAAACAGGCGTGGGTGCTTTCATTGCGTTGGGAAGCCAAAAATGAAAGGGGAACTGTGCTGATTTGGTAAAAGCCCCTAAAAACAAAAATACAATCAATAGCCCATACCAGCTACTCTCTTTCAACATCCCGGAAGAAAACACCATCTCCCGGATGCTGTAACTGCCGCTTAGATTTCCCAATAAAACAAAACCTGCCAATAAGAAAAATCCGCCCCCTGCCGTAATGGATAAAGACATGATCGCACTTTTCCTGGACCCCTCCTCTTCATTATTAAAACCAATCAGAAAAAAAGAACTGATGCTGGTGAGCTCCCAAAACACAAACACCAGCCATACATTGTCGGCCAGAACCAATCCCAGCATGGAAGCCATAAAAACCGATAAAAAAACAAAGAACCGGTCAACAAACGGATGATGCTTCATATAGGCGGCAGCATAAAAAAATACAAGGCTGCCTATTCCGGTGATCATCAACCCAAATAGTAAAGCCAGCCCATCTAACCGAAAATCGAGATTTATGCCCATTGACGGAACCCAGGCATAATGAAACATGACGGATTGACCGGAATTGATCAATGGAAGAAATGACAACAGGTATATAAAAATACCCAATGGAAGAAGCCCAATAAAAGGAAAATGGAGACTCTTTAAATATTTGCCGCAAAAAAACAACAACAGTGCTAAAAGAAATCCAGACAAAACGGCAATTAACATCAGGTAGCCAGTTTAAAAATTTGGAATGTTTTAATACAGAGCAGCTTTGCCCGCAATATACATTCTTTGCATCAGGATATTTACCCCACCCTGCGGTTTTTTCCCGTTAAATTTTAAAACGCCGCAAAATGATTCGCAGACTGCCCTGCCCTATTCTCATTGCCTTCGGCGGGGCTGCTGCGGCGCAATTGTTTTTTCAATGTCCGAAGCGCGCCTGCGTAACCGGCAAACTATTTTTTCACATTCACCTCAACCCACTGCGCATAAGCTTCCATGAATTTTATCAGAAATTCTCTGGTGGATCCATTGATGAGCTCCCCGGCGTCGTTGAACAGTCCGGATGCCTCTGCTATGTATGCTTCAGGCTGTGCCATAGCTGGTACGTTTACAAAAACCAGCGACTGACGCAAATGATGATTGGCGCCAAAACCACTGATGTTACCGATAGAAACACTCACTACTGCGCCGGGCTTTCCACTCCACGAATTTTGTCCGTAAGGGCGTGAACCTACATCAATGGCATTTTTCAATACCGCAGGCACCGAGCGATTATACTCCGGTGTAAGAAATAAAACGCCGTCAGCTGCAGCGATCTGCTTTCTGAGCTCCACCCATTCCTTTGGCGGAGTTGCTTCCAGGTCTTCATTGAAGAAAGGAAGTGATGCTATGTTTACCACTTCCAGCGATAAAGATCCAGGCGCAAGCGCTTTTAACGCTTTAGCCGTTTTAAGATTAAATGACGCTTTGCGCAGGCTTCCCACAAAAACAGCGATCTTAAATTTTTTCATCATTATTTATTGTTTAGTCTGTATGTTAGTAATAAGGCCTTGGGCCACGATCTGTTTTAGCTCATATTTAAGCAACTGTGCAACACCTTTTAAATCCATTACTTCCCTATGCTCCATAAAACACCGTTCTTCGAGTCGTATCTGCTTAATTTATTTTGTTCGTTCAACCCATTCAAAAATGTTTCCGCAGCTTCTGCTGGTTCACCGGTCAATACTGCAAATTCTTTTGTGGTAAGTGTGAGATAATGGCTGAAGATGTTTTCCCACGATGTATTTATGCTCCTTTTTACAGCGGCAGGATACAGTTTCAATAACGCCTGCTCGTATTGTTCATACGGCTTGGAGCCGTATACCAGGAACCGGTTATTGTTTTCATCAGTAAAAAATATGCTTGGAAAACCTCTTACGCCCAACTGCTTCGCCAATGCCAGATCTTCTTCAAACAATGCTTTTGCGTTGCCTTCAAAATCATTTTTAAACTTTACAATATCCAGCTCTGCCTCTATAGCAGCCTGCTCCAGGTGCTCCCATCTGGTGATGTTCTTCTTCTCCAGAAACACCATTTCTTTTATTCTCCTCAAAAAATGCAATGCCTTTTCCGTTCCCTGCAATTGTGCGGCTTTAAAAGCTACAGAAGGAGGGTATGAAGAATGTAAAGGATCTTCCAGCCACAGATCGCCGTCAATCGGCATCTCATAATAAGCGCTTGCTTCATCCCAGTGTTGTGCAACGCTGGTGGGGCCGTTCACATCTTTTCCCCCATAAGAATCCCATCCCTTCAACAGGCCACCCATCCTGTATTCTATATCAAAATAACCGCCATATTCCAGTTTCAGCTTCCGCAGTTGAGGTTCAATACCCCAGCAGGAGGAGCAGATCGGATCGGTAAAATAGAGGACGCGAACTTTATCCTGCTTAGCCGCAGTATTGATATCATTACCGGAGGTAACCGCTCCGGGTATTTCGCAAATTCCTGTTTCCGGATCGCACATCATGGGATTGATTTGTTCTTTATTCATTTCTATTGTGTTTTTTATTATTGAATCATTAAGCTGCATTCGTATCAGCGCACCTGCTCTATCCTGCTATTTGCTGAAAAGCTTCGCCGCATGTGCTGTATTGGCAAATTCGTCCAGCCTGGTAATAAGCCCGTTTTCTACCACGAAGGATTGCACCCAGTCCTGGCTTAAAAGCACACCATTCTTTTTGATCTTTTGTTTTTCATTACCCAGTACAACCACGCGGCTCCCGTTTTCAAAAAAATGATTGGTTTGAAAATCCTCTATATCCACATTGGATATGATGTTTCCGATAAATTTCACCACTTCATCTTTACCCGTATACGTTCCGCTATAAGGAATTTCATCTGTTCCGTGATAGACCCAAACAGTGTCATCCGACAATGTATTTTTCAGCGCTTCCATATTGCCTGTGCCGAAAGCGGCAAACATTGCTTTTACCGTTTCAGTTGGATTGATTGTTTTGTTTGTCATTTCGAATGTGTTTAATTGTTAAAATATGATTGTTATCCATTGTTATTTTGATACCGCAAAGCTACGCCAGGCCAATGTTTACAGCATTGCTTTCAGGCAAGAAAAAGCATTGACAAACGTCAATGCCTACTGTTGATAATAATCAATGGGAGTAGTAATCCGTATTGCTTTCGGGGAAGCACGGACTATTGATTGCGCCGTTTACCGGCAAACAGCAGGTGATCAATGGAATACCTGCCACTGCCCATAATGAACAACACCACATAGGTAAGTATATAATGTAATCCCATTTCCTGCTTCACGAAAGGGTCAGCAATATGCACATGAAATACCGCCACCAGCATAATGACGAGTGGTGGAATAACAGCGAGCCTTGTTCCAGCTCCAAGCATCACCAATACCGAGCAAATTATTTCACCGAAAATGGCCAGCCATAAACTGGCGGTGGCGCCCAGTCCTAAAAAATCCATGAACTGAACAGGGTCTTCAGACAGCTTTCCTATTTTAGGAATGCCGTGCGTGAACATCAGCAGGGCAATACCGATACGCATAATCAGTAAAGCAACATCTACACTTTTTGCACTACGGTGTGTGCTGAATAGCTTTATCATAATTCATTTTTTATTTTTCGTCTGATCGCTTTGAAGCGCTTAATGCTTTTCTTATTACAGGCGCTACTTTTGTACCAAACAATTCGATAGATTTCATGGTTTTTGCATGCGGCACATTGCCTACACTGGCCTGCGCCAGAAAGCGGGTATTGCCGAACTGTTCATGTTCATATAATATCTTATCAATTACCTCCTGCACACTGCCTACCATAAGCGCGCTTTCAGGTGACCGCGAATAGTCGAATTGCCGGCGGCTCAATGGCGGCCAGCCCCTGTCGCGTCCAACGCGGTTCATCATCGCGGCATAATAAGGATAAAATTCGTCTGCTGCTTTTTGTGAATCTTCTCCTATGTACACATGATTGTTGACTCCCATTTGCAGGTTGTTCATGTCCCTTCCTGCTTTTTTTGCCGTTTCGCGATACAGGTTCACGAAGGGGACAAACTGCTCCGGCTTTCCACCTATGATGGCCAACATCAGCGGCAGCCCGAGCGTAGCCGCTCTTACTGCAGATGCAGGCGTGCCGCCGGCTGCAAGCCAGATGGGAATGGACGGCTGGTACGGCCGTGGGTATACGCCCAGATCATCAAATGAAGACCGGTGCTTTCCCTGCCAGGAAAGTTTTTCACTTTTATTAAGCTTCAGCAGCAGGTCTAATTTCTCTGTAAAGAGCTCATCGTAGTCATTCAAATCGTAGCCGAACAAAGGAAAAGACTCAATGAATGAGCCTCTGCCGGCCATTATTTCCGCACGGCCGCCGGATAAAAGATCTACCGTAGCAAAATCCTGGAACACGCGAACCGGGTCATCTGAGCTCAACACTGTTACAGCGCTGGCGAGCTTTATATTTTTAGTAACCGCCGCTGCCGCGCCTAATATTACCGCGGGAGATGATACAGCATAATCGGGCCGGTGGTGCTCACCAACGCCAAACACATCCAGTTCCAACTGGTCGGCAAGCCGGATCTCTTCCACCAGGTCTTTGATCCGCTGATGCGCATTGATCCCCGGTCCCGGCAAGATTTCCGGGTGCATGTCGGCGAAAGTAATGAGTCCTAATTCCATTGTAGTGAATTGTGGATTGTGGTGAATTGTGAACGGTGAATGGTAAGTGGTGAATTGGGTTCTCACTTCTCACCTTCACTCCTTACCACTTACCCCTTACCACTTACTTCTTACCTCCTGCTTCTTACTCTCTTACCCTCTTACTCTCTTACCTCCTACTGTGCCAAATATCCGCCATCCACATTATAATAAGCGCCTGTAACAAAAGAAGCTTTATCCGAATTCAGCCACAATACCAGCTCTGCCACTTCTTCGGCTTTTCCTAACCTTCCTATAGGATGCAGCCCTACCAGCGCTTTCATTGTTTGTTCATCTAATGAGTCGAGCAGGGGGGTGCTGATATAACCCGGGCCAACGGCATTGATGCGGATTTTCTGATCTGCATATTCAAGGGCGGCAGATTCTGTTAAACCGATCACGCCATGCTTGGCTGCTACATAGGCAGCAGATCCTTTTGTACCCACTTTGCCGAGTATGGATGCCATATTCACGATGCTGCCACCGCCTGCGGCAAGTATTGCAGGAATCTGATGCCGCAACCCATAAAACACACCGGAAAGGTTAATGGCAATTGTTTTGTCCCACCCATCCACCGGGTATTCACCCACAGAACCGATAGGCCCGCCAATACCGGCATTGTTCACTGCAATATGGAGGGCGCCATATTTTGCAACGGTTTGTTCTACGAGCTTTTGGTTATCTTCTGCACTTGACGTATCTGCTTTAATAAAAAACGCTTCGCCGCCATTCTTTTTAATTTCTTCCACAACTGCATTACCATGCGCTTCATTGATATCCGACACTACTACCTTCGCGCCTTCTGCCGCATAGAGCTGAGATACAGCCTTACCAATGCCCGAGCCGCCACCGGTTACAATGGCTACTTTGTTTTGTAATGATTTCATAACATATGTTTTTAAAGTTGAGAAAATAATTTATTTACTTATGTAACAGAGTAACCACCGTCTACAGGCAAAATAATTCCTGTAACAAAAGAAGCCGCAGGCGATGATAAAAAGGCAACCACCTGTGCAATTTCAACCGGTTCTCCAAAACGATCGAAAGGAGTCCTGGCTAAGATCGGTCCACCTAAACTATCTTTTAAGGGAGCCAGTAAAGGCGTGTCAATCCAGCCCGGCGCTACAGCATTCACACGTATTCCTTCTTTGGCATAGGCTATCGCCAGTGATTTGGTGACCTGGTCAATAGCTCCCTTGCTCGCACTGTATCCCGGCCCGTCGGGATGTCCAAAAATTGCCAGCATAGAGGATACGTTCACAATACTGGCTATTTTTGATTTTGCCAAAAGCGGGCGGGCCAGCGTACTGATATGAAAAGCGGAGTTCAGGTTGATATCAATTGATTTCTTAAAGGATTTGATATCATGCTGGTTGGGCAGGTTAACTCCCGCCCCATTGAACAGGATATCCAATGATGTGAGACTTTTGAAAAAATTTTCTACAGCAGGTTCATCTGTCACGTCCATTTCAACTGCTTCAATATTTAACCCGGATGGAATTTCCAGCAGGTTTGATTTCAGTCCCAACGCATAAACCTTTGCGCCCAGTTCCGCTAAATATACAGATGTGGCTGCTCCAATTCCTGAAGTTCCCCCGGTTACAACCGCAGTCGCACCTTTAAACAGATCCTTACTAAAAGTTGTTTGTTTCATAATAATGCTTTTAAAGTGAAAAATAATCTTATGCTATTCTTTGTCTTCTTTTATCGCCCGCAGTCCTTTTGCCCAGCGCACCAACTGCTTCAACATATTGTCTGCCGCCTTATGCGCCGACTCGCCGCCCTCAAATTCATTCTGGTCGTTGATGTTTTTCTGAAAGAAGGGGAAGTTCACCGACTCCGTTAAGGGAACCATCCTAAAGGTAGACAGATCGGCTTTTAACGCATTGGTTGCCCTGGTTCCTGCTGAAAGTCCGCCGTAGCTGACAATGGCCGCGGGCTTATAACCCCATTCCTGAGAAAGATATTCCAACGCATTCCTTAATGGAGCAGGATAATTGTAATCGTATTCGGCGGTTACGAAAATAAACGCATCCGCCTCATCTATCTTTGTGCTCCACCATTTGGTATGCTCGTGCTGGTATTTTTTTAATAAAGGGTGATTGGGCTCATTCATCATGGGCAGGTTGATCTCCCCGAGATCTAAAACTTCCACATCAAAATTTCCATTTTGCCTGGCTATATCTTCTATCCATTTTGCTACCAGCGGGCCTTTCCTGCCCGGACGAACGGTTGATGAAATTATTTTGAGGTTGTACATTTTGCTTTTGTTTTGCTTATTGTTCGTTTGTTGTTCATTAGCCTATCTTAACCGAAGTCATTGTTAGCGATCCTGCCACTGCCTTATCATTAAAAAATGCAACTTCATCTTTGTCTTTCTTCAATCCCAAAGTATACAACAGGGGCAAATAATGTTCCGGGGTGGGAATAGCCAGTTGCCCTTCCTTACCAAATCCTTCATAATTGATCAGGGGTCTGTGATCGCCATCGCTGATCAGTTGTTTAAAAGTATCATTCATCTTCAGCGCCCAGTCGTACCCATAGCCCGGCTCATCCATTTTATCCCATGCCACCATCCTCAGGTTGTGAACCATGTTACCGCTCCCTATGATCAGTACGCCTTTCTTTCTTAACGCCTGCAATTCCTTAGCCAGCTCGTAGTGATATTGCGGTCCTTTTGTATAATCTATGCTCAACTGCAATACGGGGATATGCGCTTCGGGGTACATATGCCTCACTACCGTCCATGCACCGTGATCAAGCCCCCAGTCGTGCGACAATTCCACAGGCGAAGAATGAATAAGGGCAGCCGTTTCTTCGGCCAGCTGGGCATTACCAGGTGCAGGATACTGCACATCAAACAAAGCCTGCGGAAATCCGCCGAAATCATGAATGGTCGGGGGAAAGTCCATTGCCGTTATACGCGTTCCCTTACTGAACCAGTGTGCAGACACTACCAGTACCGCTGCCGGTGTTGGAATCTCTTTGGCCATTTGTGTCCATCGTCTGCTGAATTCATTGTCTTCAATCCCGTTCATAGGCGAACCATGACCGATGAACAGAACAGGCATAACCTGTTCCTGTTCTTTCAGTTCACTGGTAAACCTGTTGAATGCCGATAAACCTGTCATTGCTGCTGCTCCTGTAATTATAGTATGAATAAATTTTTTACGCTCCATTGCGTGTGCTTATTGTTTTATGAATTCTCCATCGGCCCTGATCTGAACCTCATCACTGATCATGGGTGCAGGAAATTTCGGGCCAATATTAAAATCAGAACGTTTTAACACGCCTGTTAACTGGAACCCGGAAGTAAGGGCTTTCGACTGTGGGTTCTCTATTGTTCCCCTGTACCACAGCTCCATCGTAACCGGCTTTGTAACACCATATAGCGTAAGATCACCGGTGATCCGGTATTTGTTTTGTGCGGATTTTTTTATTGATGTGCTTTTAAAAGTCATCTTAGGATATTTTTCCACGTCAAAAAAGTCGGCGCTTCTCAGGTGATCATCGCGCATCTGTACCTCCGTATTTATAGAAGCCACATCTACTGATAGTTCAAAAACGGCATCGCTGAAGTCGGGCCGGTTAGCAACGGCTGTAACGTCAAAAGTTTTAAACAATCCCGCTATATCAGAGATCCCGAGATGGGTAACGGTAAAGGTCAGCTTGGAATGCATCGGGTCGGCCTTCCACGCCGTTTGTGCAAATAATGCAGTGCTTAAGAAAGTGACTGCGAGAATAGAAAATAATTTTTTCATAACTTGATTTTTTGTTGTTTGTTTATTGAATGCTTATTGTTGTTTGATTGCATGATTTGCCCCGGAAAACAAAACCTCTTCTATGCTTTTGGCAATGGTTTATTCTCCGTTTCAAATGCCTGCCAGCTTTGCTGTAAAGCCTGTAAAAAAGTGTCGGGCGACTGAGCGCCGGAAACAGCGTACTTATCATTGAACACAAAGAACGGTACACCTCTTACCCCAATGGCATGCGCCTGTCTTTCATCTTCCTCTACCTCTTTTGCAAAGGCGCCGGAAGCCAGCATATCCTTTACTTCTTCCTTATTGAGACCAACAGCAATTGCGGTATTTATAAGTGTTTCCTCATCATCAATATTTTTACCTTCCGTAAAATGCGCTTTGAACAACTGTTCTTCCGCTTCATTGCCTAAACCCTTCGTTTTGGCCAACTGGATCAGCCTGTGCGCATTGAACGAATTGGCAACCACCGCTTTTTCAAAATTAAAATCCAGCCCTGCTTCCTTGGCAACCCTGGTTACATGATCGTGCATCTCTCCGGCATCTTTCTTTGAAATGCCTTTGATCGCAGCGATATGGTCAACCGCACTTATACCGGGCTTCGTTTCAAGGTTCGGATCCAGCTGAAAGCTGCGCCATATTACCTCTACCTTATCTTTTTCGGCAAAGGCGTCCAGTGCTTTTTCAAATTTCTTTTTACCGATATAGCAAAACGGGCAACGTATGTCCGACCATATATTTATTTTCATGTTCATGTTTTAAATTGTTCCGGGTATAATCCTGTTTCTGAAAGTCTGGAATACACCCACCATTTTTTGTATAAGCTTATCCTTTTTTAAGCAACTCCGTTATTTCTTTCCAGGTTCGTATCCTTTTACAAAAACGGGCTCACCATTTATCTTTCCTTCTATCGCTTCCCAATAAGCCGTTGCGGTCTTTTGGGCATCCGGCCACGGTGAAGGATCCATTCCAATTTTTGACGCAGTTTCGGCAACCCACGCAGGATGAACAACAGCAACGCGTCGGTCTTCGGTCAGTTCAAGCGCCACTGCCCTTGCAAAACCTTCCAGACCGGCATTCACCATCGCGATCAGGGAGGTTTGCGGTATGGGAGTATAAGCAAGGATGCCGCCGGTAATAACAACAACGCCACCGGGGCGTAAATGACGGACTCCCTTGCGGACTACATTTACCTGTCCTAAAAGCTTGCTGTTTACACTCAACTGAATATCATTATCGGTTACCTTGTTCAGAGCGGTAAATGCAGCATCGCCCGCCGCGCTAACAATGACATCTACTGCTCCAAGTTTGGCAAAAAACGCATCCATACCTGAATTATCTGTTATATCCAATGCCGGGTCGCCTGACCGGGAAACTTCAATAACTTCCGCTCCTTTTTCTTTTAAAAGCTGTGTTACAGCTTTTCCAATCGTACCTTTAGAACCAATTACTAATGCTTTCATTTTTATACATTTTAAATATTTTCACCAATAAACGGGTCACTGCTTTTTGGGTGATCAGTAGGCAACGGTAAAGCGTTGACGGATATGCTTTGGATCTTCCGCCTCGTCAACAATGGCTACCGCAAGATCATCCACCGATATAGTGCTTTTATTGTTACTGTCAAATACAGGGTTATCCAATCCTGTTCTGTATACACCGGTTCTTTTCCTGGGCAGGCCCTGGTGCATTTCCAAAGCGGGACTTAAAAAAGTCCACTCCAGTTGCTCTTCTTTCTGCAGCAGGCTCAGATAATCCCGTGCCGCCAAAGCCCCGGGCTTCCAGTCGGCAGGAAACTCAGGCGTATCAACCACCTGCACGCCGGGGGCAATGAACAGGCTTCCTGCTCCGCCCACAACGATCAGCCGCTTTACGCCCGACCGCTTTGTGGCTTCCTGAACAGACTGCGATCCTTTCAAAAATGCATTGTACAGGTCGGGGTTAGTCCAGCCCGCATTGTATGCGCTTATAACAACATCGCTCCCCCTGAGCTGCTCTGCCAGGGCAGCGGTATCCGTCACATCGCCGCGCACCACCGAAAGCTGATCATGTTGTATGCTCAGTTTTCCGGGATCCCGTACAATGGCAATTACCTTATGTCCCCTGCTCAGCGCCTCTTTTAAAACTGCGGAACCTACAAATCCTGTTGCTCCTATCAATGTTAGTTTCATTTTCATTTGTGTTTGTTTATTTTATTGATGTAATATTTTCCAGCCTGCCAGCCAGTTGTAATTGTATTTTATACCCAGGCGGATAAGCAACAACTGCATATTTTCCAGTATCCTGCTCACCGACAGATCGCCTGCTACAATTGGATTGAATCCTGCGGTCTGCACCAGTTCCTTCACCGTTTCCAGCGCATCGTCGTCATTGCCCGCAATAAACGCATCAACCTGTTTTCCATCAATTACCGGCTGTGCAAAATCGGCCGCGAATGTGGTGTTGAATGCTTTAATCACTTTAGAATGGGGCAATAGTTTCTGCAACTCTTCCGCTGCACTTGTATCCGGCGGGGTAACCAGTCCGTCGAATGAATCATTCAAAGGATTGGCGATGCTCACAACGATCTTCTGGTTTGCCACCTCTCTTATTTTACCGGCTATTTCTTTTTCTGCGGCAAAAGGAGCGGCAACGATAATAACATCCGCCTCCCAGCTTGCCGTATAGCTGCAATTAATGGATTCTACATCTGCGCCGGGATGCGCATTGATGATCTCTTTTTCAAGATTTTTTAATTTGCCTTTATCATCGGTAAACAACAATAAGCGGTAATTGCCTTTGGAAAGGCTTTTCGAAATGGCAGCGCCCATACTACCCGATGCTCCGATGACGGCTATGGTTTGTTTTGTTCGCATATCATAATAAATTTGATACTGCAAAACTACGGCAGGCGCAAGCCTCCCTCCATTGCTTTCGGATAAGAAAGACCGTTGACAATGATCAAGACAGCGCCTTGACAAAAATCAATATCATTTGTCTTTTATTTTCCTGCGAACCCGGCTCAGGGTTTCGGGAGTGAGCCCCATGTAAGAAGCGATCATGCGCTGCGGAACGCGTTGTATAAGATTAGGGTAGAGTTTGGTTAAATTGATATATCGCTCCTCAAGAGACAGGCTCAACATAGAAGTGAGCCTTTTTTGCATGGCCAGGTAAGCGCCTGTTACCTGTAAGCGGGTGTATATCTCATATTCGGGCACCTGCTTCAGGATCTCATCCTGCGCCGCCTTGCTGATCAGCACCAGCTCCGAATCTTCCAGCGCATCAACATTGTAAGTAGCCGGCTCCCCTGTTAAAAAGCTGTACAGATCAGAGATCGTCCAGCCCTCAAAAGCAAACTGGATGATATGCTCCGTTCCCCTGTCGTCGACCGAATAGGCCCGCAACGATCCTTTTTCAACAAAAGCAGCATGCTTTGCTACATCGCCTTCCTGCAGGAGGTATTGATTTTTACGGATTTTTTTGGGGATGAGATATTGCTTTATAATATCCTGCTGCCCTGGCGTAAGCGTTATTCTTTCGGCTATCTTTTTGAAGAACAGTTCATACATAGTTATTGCTCCTGGTTGAATTGCAATATTTTTTTCCTGTCGCCCACAATCCATATAATATCCCCCCATTCAAAAACGGTGGAGGAATCGGGATTCAATATCCTTTCTTTTTCACGCTGTATGCCCACAACAAGGCCGTTTGTACGTTCCCGCAATCCCGAATTGCGGATGTTTGAGCCCTTCAGCTTCGTATGTTCGTCAACCAGTATTTTTTGAAGCGAAATATCATTCACATCCGCCTCATCAGGTATTACGCTTTCTGTTGCATCAAATACAGGTTTAAAAACCTGGATCTGATCGTCGGTAGCAATAATGCCCACCTGGTCAAAAGGCAAAAGCCTGTTGTGCCGTCCGGGAACATGTATCAGCTTATCGCCCCGTTTAATGTAAACAATATTGACCCCGTAACGTTCGCGCCAGGCCAGCTCAAGCAATGTTTTCCCTACGTATTCGGCGTGAGGGTTTACTTCCATTTCTATTATGTGCGCATCCCAGGGCACAAGGTCCGATTGAAAGTCAACATTCCTGCGTAAAATATTGGCTTCGTTAGAACCTCCGTTTGCAGCTGCCGTTTCTCTTGCATTGAAATTGGTAATGAACCGGCTCTCTATGCGCTGGTAAAATTTCTGAATGCGCTTAGAGAAGATAATCAGTACCAGTATGGTTACGGGTATAGCCACCAGAAGGGCTACCTGCGTGGATGCCAGCCTGTTTATCCAAAACCCGATAACCAGAACACCCAGGATATTCCTTGCTATTTCAACGATCAGCAGCGGACCGCGGTTGTACTTTTTGTCTATCCAAAGCTCTTTGTAGGCCTGGTTATTGGGGCGCTTTGCCATAAGTGCCCACATAAAAGGAGCGGCGGTGCCCAGCGATATAACCAGAACGATGATGATCCTTAAGGTTTCACCTTCCACTCTTTCACGAATAAAAGGAAGAAGAAAATTTGACGAAACCAATATAAGTGCCAGCAAAACAATACCATTGATGAGCGCGATCCTGCCATAACTTTTCAATACGATCTTCCAGTCGCTTTCGGCCTGTATATTTTGTGTGCTGGAAGAATACCTGTTTAACCTGTTCACCCATTTGCCGGGGAGCAATTTCGCAACCGAGGTATAAAAAGGCTCCGAAAACTTAATGAGGTAGGGCGTTGTGAATGTGGTCATAGCAGAGGCACCAACCGCCACCGGGAAAAGAAAATCGGAGATAACACCCAACGACAGGCCCAGCGTAGCCACAATGAATGCAAACTCTCCTATCTGCGCCATACTCATACCTACCTGTACAGATTGTTTAAGCGGCTGGCCTGAAAGAAGCGCCCCAAGCGTAGTGCTGAACAATTTCCCAAACAGTGTGAGCAGGGTTACGCAAAATATCGGCCATGCATACTCCACCATAGCTTTAGGGTCAATCATCATGCCCACCGACACAAAAAATACAGACCCGAACAGATCTTTTACCGGTTTGATAAGATGTTCTACTTTTTCGGCAAAAGTGGTTTCCGCTATGATAGACCCCATAACAAACGCACCCAGTTCGGCCGAAAAACCAACCTGGGTCGCCAATACCACCATCCCCAGGCATAAGCCGATAGCAAGGATGAGCAGCGTTTCCTCATCCATTAACTTCTTTGCTCTTTTTAGGAAAGTAGGCAAAAGAAATATCCCTGTAATAAACCACAGGGCCAGAAAGAACAAAAGCTTTAAAATGGTCAGCAATATCTCGGCTCCTTCAAACTGCTGGGTAACGGCCACTGTTGAAAGCAACACCATCAACAATATAACAACAATGTCTTCTACCACCAGCACGCCAAATACAATACGGGCAAACTGCTTTGTTTTTATACCCAGCTCATCAAAAGCTTTGATGATAATGGTGGTGGAGGAGCTTGCCAGCATACCGCCCAAAAAAAGACTGTCCATGGTAGACCAGCCGAGTATTTTACCCAAAAAATAACCGGCAATTGTAATAAACATTATCTCAACGAAAGCAGTTATGGAGGCCGACCCGCCTACACGCATTAATTTCTTAAAGCTAAACTCCAGTCCCAGGCTGAACAGCAGGAAGATAACGCCGATCTCTGCGAGGGTTTTTACGTTTTCGTTATCTACAACTGTTGGTATAAGATGAAAGTGCGGACCCACCAGGAAGCCGGCAATAATATAGCCCAGCACCAGCGGTTGCTTAATTCTTTTGAACAGTAAGGTTACAATGGCCCCGGCCATTAAAATAAGCGCTAAATCCTCAATCAGTTTTGGTAAATGCCCCATCAATAATTATTTACAAGCTTTTGTGAATTTTTTAATGTACGCAAAAATATTTAAAAAACTCCAGTAAATATGCTACCGGAGCAGGCGGTTGTCCCCAAAAACATAAACCGGCTGCCATATCGAAGCGTACAGCGATGCCGGTATCAGAAAAGAAGTGTGACCGATATCCTTCTGCAATATGACCATCGTCATAACCAACCCCGTTCGCACATCTTATTTTGTAGCCGTTTTCGTTCGCACACGACGTGTGGAACCCTTCACTTACACAACAACGACACAATTATGAAAAAAAATTATTTGCCCTTTGCGGCGCTGCTCACCGGCACTGTTTTATGGCTTGCATGCGCCAATGACCCAGCCGGCACAACGAAAGCTCCTTCTGCAGCCACAGGTTCTGCTGCTGTACAAAGCGGACAGTCGGCCGTACAAGATGACGAATCCCGGAAAGACGTGGTAAAAACAGCAATGGTCAGCGCCGATCATACTACCCTGGTAAAAGCGCTGCAGGCAGCCGGATACGTAGACGCCCTTTCCAATGCCGGCCCGTTCACCGTGTTTGCGCCTGTTAATGCCGCCTTCGACAAACTGCCGGCAGGCACTTTAGCCGCATTGCTCAAACCCGAAAAAAAAGATGATCTCCGCAACATACTTGAGTACCACGTATACATTGGTGTGCTGAAGCCCGAAACGCTTACCGATGGGCAAACTTTCGGACAGGCCAATGGAAACAATATCAGCATTACGGTTAAAGACGGAAAAACTATGGTGAACGGAGCCAGCATCACAGCCTCTGTTCCGGTATCAAACGGTATCATACATGTGGTAGATGCAGTACTGCTGCCGCCGGAAAAATAACAAAGGAAGGATGCAGGTAATTGTTACCGCTCAGCCTTAAGCTTAACGGCACTCCCCGCAACGAACGGCCGCAGCAGTTGCCTCATTTGCTTTATATATAATGCAGCCACCATTTCCTGTGTGTTATTTTATAATTACCAAACCAGCGGCAGGGCAGGTATAACACCGTCACCACTATTGCCCACGCCAGGTACACAACCGGTAACCCATAACCGAAGTTTAAAGGGCGGAACCAGAATGGCGACCCCTGCGCATCAACAATTTCCACTGTTGTATGTCCGGAAATAAAAAACGCGATCACCGCCAAAGCATGCAGCATATAAAAATGCAGTATGTAATAAAAAAAAGGCACTTTGCCATAAGCAGAAAGTGAATGAAGCCATGGCGCTTTTACATCTTCCAATAGTGCCAGCAACAGTATTGATGGGCCCAACGTCATGGCAAGATATTGTAAGGAAGGCGGGTATTTGGTGGTGTTCAGAAAGGAAAGCAATCCATTTTCTGCAGCGCTCCACGAACGGGGGTCGCCATACCCGTTTACCAGCCGCAATACAATAAACAAACCAACCAATGATACACCGGTAATGACCAGCAGGCGTTTTCGCCGCGCGGCATCAAATTCTTTCCGGAACCATTTTCCCATGCAAAAGCCCAGGCACATTACGCCCGTCCAGGGAAGGATGGTATACAAAGCCATTATAAAATGTGTACTGCTCAACGGAATAACAGTTCCCGGCGAAGTCAGCAGTATCGTCCACAGGTTGCCTGCAATACCGTCGGGAGGAAGTTTGGCATAGTCCAGCATATTGTGTCCGCCAACGATGGCAATGCCGGCTACCAGCACAACCTTGTACGAAAACGAAGAAAGCAGTCCGAGCAATATCATACTACAGCCGATGGCCCAGATAACCTGTAAAACAATAAAGTTGTAAAACGGGTTGAATGTAATTCCGAATGTTACGATAACAATTTCAACAAAAATGAGCCATACCCCCCGTTTAACCAGAAATGCGCTTGCCGTGCTGCGGGCTTTATTGCGCGAAGAAAGGTAGGCCGACAAACCCGACAACAATACAAATCCCGGCGCGCAAAAATGGGTGATCCACCGGGTAAAATATAAAGGGATAGTGGTAGTTGCAGGATCGAGCGGATCGGCAGTTAAAGCGGTAATATGAAAATATTCCCGGCTATGATCCAATGCCATGATGATCATAATAATACCGCGAAGGATATCTACCGATGCGATCCGGTAACGGTTTGGCTGCATACCGAAAGATAAGGCGTTTGATTTAAATTCAAAAGAACACAGACCATAAACCCGGAACAAAGGTTTAAGTATTATCTTAGCCTCAACCATCATACCCGATATGCGTATACAATTTATTCTCCTGTCTTTTCTTTTTGGCGCCTCTTTTACTCTTTCCGCGCAAAACAAATCAAGCATCTATCCTGCAGCGCTTACCTGTGAATACCTTGATCATCCCACGGCACTGGATATAAAACAGCCCCGTTTCAGCTGGAAGCTGGCCCCGGCAGATGCTTCGGCTTTTGCCCAGCAACAAACGGCTTACCTCATAACGGTCAGCTCCTCAAAAGACCAGCCTGGCAACAAAGCAGATATATGGAACAGCGGTTGGATACCATCCGGCGAATCGCATCTCATTCCTTACAAAGGCAAAGCACTTTTGTCTGATAAAGATTATTACTGGACAGTAAGCGTAAAAGACGAAAAGGGGATAATATCCCAACCGGGCAAAACCGCGCATTTCAGCACCGGGCTGTTTGATCAGGAAGAATGGACAGCAAAATGGATCGGCACCGATGAAGTATATGATCCCTATAAAGGCAGCAATAAAATACCCGATCCGTGGATGCGCAAATCATTTGATCTGAAAACAAAGCCCGAAAGAGCCGTGCTGTACGTGGCATCCGTAGGATACCATGAAGTGTATGTTAACGGCAAAAAAATAGATGCCCATGTTTTAGCACCTGCCGTAACCGACCATACCCAACGCGCCCGTTATATCGCCTATGATATAGCAACAGCCCTGCAACCGGGAAAGAATGTCATTGGCTTATGGCTGGGCACTTCCTGGTCTATTTATGCACCCTATGCCACACCCGATAAGCCCCGCACGCCTATTGTTATCGCCCAGACCGATATTATGGGGAAAAATAACCGGCGGATAACGAGGATCATTACCGATGAAACGTGGAAAACACATTCAAGCCCAAGCCAGCTCATCGGTAACTGGGGCTTTGGCGTGGGCGGATACGGCGGTGAGATCTGGGATGCCAATAAGGATATCCCCGGCTGGAATGCAACGGACTATGATGACCATGCATGGAAAAATGTGAATGTATATACCCCGAAGCTGGAGCTTTCTGCCCAGCAGGTTGAAACCAATGCACTGTTTGATGAAATACAGCCGGTTTCCATTGAACACCGGACCGACGGAACCTACCGGGCAGATATGGGCGTGAACTTTGCCGGCTGGATACAGGTGTATCTTAAAGGAAACCCCGGCGACACGGTGCGGCTGCTTTTTTCTGAGCGGCAGCAGGATGATATGACCTACGGACTGCATAACCTGTATATTATAGGACCCACCGGTGAGGGTACTTTTAAAAACAGGTTCAACTATAACTCCGGGAGATGGATGACGATACAGGGTGTAAAGCAGGCTCCGCAAAAAGCGGATATTAAAGGATGGATGGTGCGCACGAATTTCAAATCCACCACCACTTTTGAATGCTCGGACCCTTTGCAAAACTGGATCTATAATACAGTAAGATGGACATTCGAAAATTTATCGCTCGGCGGCTATGTAGTAGATTGTCCGCAACGTGAGCGGTTTGGCTACGGCGGCGATGCACATGCCACTTCTGAAACAGGATTGCTCAATTACGGGCTGGGCGCATTTTATACCAAGTGGCTGCAGGACTGGCGCGACATGCAGGGCACAGAGCCGATGGTTGGCAATATGAACGATACCACATGGGCGCATAAACAGGTTGGAAGCGGACGCCGCCTGGGTGGCGGGATCTTACCCCAAACCGCTCCCACCTATCATGGCGGAGGCGGCCCGGCATGGGGTGGCATTGTGGTTACACTGCCCTGGTTCCTGTATGAATACCTTGGCGACAAACGGGCCGTAGAAGAAAACTTTGATATGATCAAAGGCTGGCTGGGCTTCCTGGATACCCATGTAAAAAACAATATGCTCACGCGTTATGGAGGAAGGTGGGATTTTTTGGGCGACTGGCTTTGGCCGCACGCTACCGAACAGGGCATGAACAATAATTCTGATGAAAACCTTTTTTTCAATAACTGCTATTGGATCTACAACCTCAAAACGGCGGCAAAGCTGGCACGGGTCATAGGGAGAAATGAAGAGGCGGAACAATGGGAGCAGCAGGCAGGATCGGCGGGCGAAGCGGTTCACCGTACCTGGTATCATGCCAACGACCACAACTATGCCGACAACAGCATGAGAAGTCTTGCCGCCGCATTGTACGGCGATATTATGCCTGCAGAGTTGCGTCCTTTGGTAATGAAACGATTGGAAAAAGAGATCCTGGTGAACCAGGAAGGGCATATTGACGTAGGCATAACCGGGGGAGCCATGTTGTTCAAGGTGCTCCGCGAGGAAGGACGCGATGATCTGCTCTATTCTATGACTTCCCAAACAACCTACCCGGGGTGGGGCTTTATGCGTGAAAACGGCGCTACTACCATGTGGGAGATGTGGGAAAAAGATCTTCCGGGTCATTCCCTGCTGCACAGCTCCTACCTTTATCCGGGGGCATGGTATATTGACGGCGTAGCCGGGATCAGGAAGGATGATGCATTCCCCGGCTTCAGAAAATTCAGCCTGCGTGTTCCCCAACTCACCGGAGAGCAGTTAACCTGGGCAAAAGCAGAGTTTGAAGCTCCTTCCGGGAACATCAAAGCCCACTGGAAGCGCGAAAATAACAAGCTGGTATACGAAGTTACGATACCCCCGAATTGCTCGGCAACCATTTATTTCCCCGATGAGCAGGGAAAAACGGTTCAAGTAAATTCATCCTACGCCAAAAAAACAGGGACCAGTAACGGGTATATTGTATTTGAAGCGCCTGCAGGAACGTACCGGTTTGAGGATCAGGATTGAGCATTCCGCGCCCCGGGGAGGTTGAAAAAAATTAGCCTGACTACAGCAGCACTAACTTTTAAAAACGAACAACCATGAAAGCAGTAATCTGCACCAAATACGGCAGGCCGGAAGAAGTGCTGAAAATTGCCGATGTTGAAAAACCAAGACCCGGAAGCCACGAGCTTTTGATAAAAATAAAGGCTTCAGCAGTTAATTCCGGTGATGTACGGGTGAGAGGGCTGGCTATCCCGGGATTCGCTAAAATAGTGATGCGTTTTGTGCTGGGTTTCAATAAACCCCGCAAACCCATTCTTGGTACGGTATATTCCGGCGTGGTGTCAGAAACAGGAAGTAAAGTAACCGATTTCGCCGTTGGAGATGAAGTGTATGGACTAACAGGTTTCAAATTTAGTGCGCATGCAGAATATATTGCTGTATCTGAAAAAAGTATTGTTACGCTCAAGCCCCGTAACGCGAGCTTTGAAGAAGCAGCGGCCATTTTATTTGGTGGCCAGTCTGCCGTGTATTTTTTGGAAAAAGCAAAAATTGCAGAAATAACAAACCCTTCTGTTTTAATTTATGGAGCTACCGGATCGGTAGGCACTGCAGCGCTGCAAATTTCCAGATATTACAAGGCAAAAATAACAGCCGTTTGCAGTGAACAAGGACAAACCCTTGTGAAGGAATTAGGCGTGGAGAATATTATTCTATACAATAAAGAAGATTTCACCCAAACTGCCGAAAAATTCGATATCATTTTCGATGCGGCAGGCAAAACAACCAGGAAACAATGTGCAGCACTATTAAAGGAAAAGGGCAGGTACGTGACAGTTGGCGGCCTGGATGTGGCTGCAGAACGAAAGGAACAACTGAAGTTTTTACGTACATTATTTGAATCCGGCAATTACAAAGCAACAATTGACCGTATTTACCCACTGGATGAAATTATTGCCGCCCATCAATATGTAGATACCGGCAGGAAAAAAGGAAATGTAGTGATAAAAATTGGGGAATAAAGGATCGCAATTGACCGCTATGCAAAGTCTCTCCCGACTTTGTATACCCTATGTTCTCCCGGGACCCCGTCCCGGAAAACAAAAACACTATTATACGTTTTACCATCTTTTCCGGACTGAATAAGTACTACCTCATAAATATTTTACTTGCTGCGACAAATTCAAACCAGCGTCTCCATAGAAGTCTATTGGAGTTATTGATACTTTGGAAACGAAGTGATCTCCTAATTAATATAACTTTATAGCCAGCAGTAAAATATTACCTGACATGGAAATTTCTGTTAAGGATTTCTTTGAGCCCATAAGCCTTGATTCACCTCCCTCACACCGATTTGAACAAAAAGGTGTTGCGTTGTTGCTTTAATCAGGAAACAACGAAATAACAGGAGTCAGCTTTTTTAAAAACTATAAAAATAGTTATAAAACTAAATTTATAGTTATACATTTATATCAAACTTATCCTTCACACTTAAAATCGGCTGTTATGTTAGCTCTTATAGCATACGTTTATAAGGCAATAATAATATCGTTATTACTCTATATACACCATTCACTATTAAATATTCGTAACATTTATGAAGAAATTATATTTAGTATTATGCCTGCTCTGGTCGTCAATGGCTCATTCGCAAATCACTATACAGGCGACGGTGAATGGATACGGCAACGAGATAATTATCGGGTACTGGAAAGACTTCACTTATACCGGTGATACGCTTCGGCTAAAAAAGAATAAAGCCGGGTTTAAATTCGAATCGCCGGAGCCGGTATATTTTAAACTTCGAACAATAGATCCTGACACCTTTACCCCTTTTCTAATTGGTTTCCCGGGAGATACTATTTATATTGAAAAAGACACGAAGCACCTGGTAATAAAAGGCGGAGCAGAAAACTACAATACATTTTTGATCCGGCTTGAGACGGAAATGAGGAAGAAATTTTCGGGAACATCCCCGGACTATAATACCTTAACCCAATTTTTAGTGGATCGTTCAGAAGATTTTTTTTCAACGTTTACACATCCCCAAAAACAGCTAATAAAAGATATTCATACCCTGTCTATAATCACAAGATCTAAGCTATACCCGATAATGACACAATACAGCGGCAATGCAAGCATAATGAACAGCATAGCTAACTTTATTAAAAGCGAGGGAGCAGCGGAAGTAAATGGAGATGACGAATTGAAGTATCTCGATAAAGTGAATTTTAATAATCCCAACATAGGCTTCGCAACCATAACGGATATCATGATGATGAATAACCTGATCAGGATATTGCGCACGCATGCTATAGAAAAAGATACTGCCCTAAAAAATATGGATGAGTATGTTATAGAAAATAAGATCATAAAAGATCTTTTCAAAGAAAGCCGGTACCGGTCAAGACTGATTGCTTATAACCTGTATTACAGGATCAATTACTATATCGAATATCCCATGCAACTGGCGGGAGCAGATGATTTTATTACGGACTTCAGAAAGGAAAAATTCAATACAGATCTTCTACCCGTCATTAAAAAATTATATTCAAGCCAGTTAGCCTCAATAGGCTCTCTTTCGAAGGGCGCTGTTGCGCCCGCTTTTAAGCTGCCTGATACCAAAGGGAAACCGGTACAACTCTCCGGCTTTAAGGGAAAAGTTGTGTATTTGGATATTTGGGCAACCTGGTGCGGACCCTGTCTTAAAGAAATACCCTACCTGGAACGCCTCAAAGAAAAATTCAGGAATAAGGATGTTGAAATGATCACGATATCAATTGATACAAAAGTAGATGTATGGCTGGCAAAGGTAGCAGCAATGAAAATGCAAGGTATACAGCTTATAGATAGCAATGGGTCCACGAACAGTAAGATTGCGAAAAATTACAAAGTTCATGGTGTGCCGCATTATGTACTGATTGATAAAAATGGGCGTATCGCTTCAGCATCTGCACCAAGACCAAGCATGGAAGCAGAAGTGGAAAAACAAATTAATGAGCTGCTGCAAGAATAGTACAATGCGGGAAATACATTTAATAACGATTAGATGTTGTGTATAAGCAATCCAGACCCAAAATAAAACTTACGACTTCATCACTTGATAACAAACTGAAGCTGCACTCTTATAACAGAACGGCTAAAAGAACTACCTTAAAGGGTAGTAAAAGCCAGCAAAATTGATGATGGAAGAAGGAGTTGATATATTAATTTAGCTTTTATTCAGAACAAAATCAGCCAACTGGTTGATTGACCGTACGGGAGATTGCACAAGAGGCGCGAATAAAGCTAAACAGGACATGAAGTATTTTATTACACATATAATTATTTTAGCTTTAGCAATTGCATACCCGTATGATGCTCTTTGCCAGGCTCCCGATACCAAGATGGATCAGCTTGCAGAACGGTTAGCTACAGGCGATCCTATGACTATCGTTTATATACGGCCAGATAAAGAAACCTATTTGTGCGGCGAGGATCTTTGGTTTAATGCATTTGTATTGAATGCGCAGGACTTTACATCATCCGGTCTTGATAAAACCCTGTATGTTCAATTAAAATGCAGAGAAAAAGATACCACGGTATGGCGGGAAATGTATCCTGTCAATAGCAACGGCGTATCTTCCGGTAAAGTGTACTTGCCTCAAACCTTACCCGAAGGCGATTATATATTAGAAGCGTATTCGGTTCACTCCGCTTTCTTTTATAAGCAAAGATTCTATTCTTCAGTACGGGTAAGATTAGTGAGCGACCTGAAGAGAATCAGGAATAAAAGTACCGGTATTACAAAAACCGTCGAAGGACAAAATGGAGACATCCAGTTTGGAATATATCCAGAAGGAGGAAATCTTGTTACCGGTCTGCAAGGCGTTGTAGCGTTTAAGGCTGTTAATAAGGACGGATCTTTTGCCGACGTATCCGGCTCCCTGTTAAAGGACAATGCGCCTATTGTTAACTTTACAACGGCCCATGCGGGTATGGGTAGCTTTGTGTTTACGCCCGAAAGAGGAGCGAAGTTTAGCATAGTGCTTAAAAACAAAAGCAATTATATATTCCCGGTTACTGATATCCGAGACAGTGGAATAGTGATGAGCCTGCTCAAAAATGAAGGAGACAGCCTTGTTTTCAGGCTCGGCTCCAACTATACGAATAAGAAAAAGATATTTATCAGGCTACAGATAAGAGGCATGGTACAGGCGATAGCAGCCGGGGCGCTTAAAGACAGCCTTATTATAAAAATCCCCATAGCCAACTGCCCGCAGGGCATTGCAGAAGCAACCCTGTTTGATGAGCAACTGCAACCATTGGCAGAGCGTTTGGTGTATGTTCATCCGGAAAAAAAACTCAGCATAAGTGTAAGCCCGGAAAAAGAACGCTTTGCCCCCAAAGAAAAAGTATCCCTGAAAATCAAGACAACCGATGAGAATGGAAATGCGGTGCCGTCAATACTGAATATGCGGGTATATGATGAAATCTTTGGCAACCCCGGCAACACAAGCAACATAGTCAACTATTGTTACTTGTCCAGCCAGTTAAGAGGAAGGATCTATGACCCTTCCTGGTATTTTGACAGTAGCAATAAGGATCGCTTGAAACATCTGGATGTTTTGCTTTTAACACAGGGCTGGAGAAAATATATATGGAATGAAGCAGTTTTGAAAGATCCGTCTTTAAGTGGAGCGATATTACCTTCCGACAGCCTCCCCGCCTTTTTATCTCCGTTAAGAAAACAAACCAAAAGCACACAACCGGTACCCGTTATGTTTTTCAACTATAATAAAAATATAACACAGGTTGGGGTCACAGATGATAAAAGATCTTTTTTTCTTACACCTGAAAACCTAACTATCGGCACCCGTTTTTTTGTTAAATATTTCTCTGATGATGAATACGGTATAACGGTCAATAATCCATTTGATACTTTAGATTCTTTCAACAAAACACTTACTGCGGATGATGTGTTTAGTGAAAAGATATCAGTGCAGGAAAGCTCCCCTGATACAAGCGATCTTTTGCAGTACGGTAAAACGCTTGCCGAAGTGATCATAAAAGGGAAGGGGTATAGCAGCCGTGATAAATACCTGGGGTACTTAGACAGTATTGCTAAATATGAGAACAATACTGATTATGTGGGCGCCTGTGGAGTATTGAACTGCCCTGCATGTAGTGAAGGAACCAGGCCGGTAGAGGGCGTTGTTTATTCGGAGCTGACAGAGTCAAAAAGGAGCCGGGTTTTCCACCATCCTTACTCTTTCACAGCCAACGAGATCAGAAAGGTTACTTATCACTATCCTCAATACAGCGAAGAAGAGCTACTGAAAAAATTCAAAATGGCAATAGTAAAAGGCTATTATCAAAGCAAAGTCTTCTATGAACCCGATTATGATGTGGAGGATCGTTCCTTGCCCGACAATCGCAATGTGATCGCCCAAGACCCGGAGATCATTACAGGTGCGAACGGGGAAGCTGTTATCAGCTTTTTTTGTTCCGATATTCGATCCCGGTTTACCGGTATAGTGGAGGGTGTCGGTCAGAGTGGACTATTGGGTAGCGCTAAGGTTAATTTTACAGTCAGATAGTAATATGGGCTGATCCGAAATAATTGATCAGCATACACACACTAAAAAATCCAACTAATGAAAAAGATCATTTCTCTTTGTTTTACTACAATTTACGTGATGGCCTTACTGGCGCAAACAGGCGTAAGCACAGGAATACAATTCTACAAAGGCGCCTGGAAGGAGGCGCTCAAGGCAGCCCGGAAAGCTGATAAAATGATCTTCATTGATGTATCTACCGACTGGTGCGCCCCCTGCAAATACATGGAGCAATTTATATTCACCCAACAGGCTGTAGGCAAAAAATACAATGAAGCTTTCCTGAATTATAAGATTGATGCCGAAAAAGGAGAAGGGGTGGATATTGCCCGGAAATATGAAGTAAGCGCTTACCCTACTTTTTTGTTTGTGAACAGTGATGGTTATCTTATTTACAAACATACAGGAGAAAGAGATGAAGCTGGTTTTATGGATCTTGTTCAGGAAGCGCAGAAACAGGAAGCCGATCCCAATAATATGGGTAAACTGAAACAAATCTTCGATGAAGGTAATCGCGATTCTTCGTTTCTGCGTCTCTATCTTAACCGTCTGGCGGAAATGCAGGTGAATAACGGCGGGGTGCTGGATGCTTATTTTAATATTCTGACGGATGAACAACTCCGTCAGGATTCTACACTTCTTTACCTCTTAAAGTATATGCCACGAACGCAAACCGCATTCTCAGCGTATTTTATTGATCATTACGACCAACTGACAGCAGACTCTAAGGCTAAACTTACCGGTTTCTTATTCGACAGAATAGTCCGGACATGGGCCGGTACCGCTCTGTCAGAAAAGAGATTACCGGAGTATTTAACGTTAAGAAAATTCGCGGATCAATTAGATGGTTTGGGAAAGGGGGAAAAGACATTGCTAAATATCCTCGATTTGAAATACGGCATTTTGGTCAGAGATTACGACTGTATCAAAAAGGTGGGCTATCTCTTTACCGATGGGCTCCTTTCCATACCGGTTGACAGTATCCGCAGGGAAGATAAACACCGGTTTGAAAAGGCACAATCATTTATAAATGGAGAAACGGACAGTGCAAAAATTGCTGCATTTGAAGAAGAAAAAGAGTACCGGATAAATATATATTCACGGGAGCTCAGCGTTCCCCTGTTCGATGCGGCAGAAGCCTTCACACACCTGCCCTCCACCGAAAAGCAAGCGCTAAAAGATGCGTTGGCTTGGGCAAAAAGGGGCGAAGAACTGATGCCGGGAAAATTTTCCGGGCTGATAAGAAAGCTTGAACAGAAAACAGGATCAATGTAATTTGATCTATGGTATGTGCACAGTTACCTCGCTATATAAAGTAACCTGACTTTGTATCTCCTATGTTCTCCCGGGACTCTGTCCCGCAAAACAAAAGCATCAATATATCGCATCATCCCGGCTATCTTTATTTGTACAACATCAGCTAAAACCGGGTCCCTTCCCGCAAGATCATTCAGCATATGTATTGCCGTCCGGCACATGCCGGCTTTCACTCAACTGTTTTTCTAAAGTTTGTATAGCGGAAGGTGCACCCGCGTATTTCATAAGAACATTTCCGTCTCCGTCAGTTAAGATATGCCATGGAATGGTAAAGGCATCCCCGCCCCGTAATCGCTGTAAATCATCTATGAGCTTGCTGCCTGCTCTCACATGATACCCCTCCAACTGATAGTATTTCATCATTTCCATCCATTTCCCGTGCTTTTCATCTTTGTCTACTGACACATAAAGCATGGCAATCCCTTCTTTTTTCAATAGTTCATATAATGCGCTGTTGTGTGTAAACTCTTTTTTACACGGGCCGCACCAGGTTGCCCAAACATCTACATAAACTCTTTCTGCATCCAGTTTTTTTGCCGCCTCTTTAAGAGAACTGATGCTTTCGAAGCTATCCAAAACGTGTATTCTTTCATTTGGCGCCTCGTTTTGCTTTTTGTGAAATGTAATGATTGGAATGATTTCAGACTCTACAAAATGGGTATATTCACTCAGGGCATAGTGATCCTTGAAATCCTCAAAAAGTTCAATAAGTTCCTTTTCATAATTCTTATTGGCTGCCTCGTAATAAAGATACGCAGCATAATAATACTCAAGTTGTGTTCCCGACAAGTACTTCCTGGCGATGTTGATATTATGTGTATGGATTAACCCTTGCTTTCTTATTTCTGATAATGTATTGAAGTTTATGCCATTTTCAATTAGCGCTTTATATCTCAAATAGGATTGTGTAAAATAGAAGAACCAGGGAGAACGCATCAGGCCCGGATCAGAAACAGGATAGTCCTCAAAAACTTCACCCCATAAGATAGAATACGCTTGTACGTCTAAAGTATTTAAATTTCTTTCGCTGAGCAGATGGTTCAATAAGGCTACACTGCTTTGGGCGCCGGCATAAAAATAAGACCTGTCTGCACTTACCAGATTATAAAAATCTTCTGAAATAACACCGGCGCTTAGCAATTTCCTATATTTGGCGATTTCAGTTTCATGTCTTTTTTTAATGCTTTCCTTAATCCTGTCCGGGTTAGAGTCATTCCTGTATTCTGCTGCTGCTTCCTCAAAATTCCCGGTGATCATGCTTCGGTTAATATTTTGATTGTACAACTGTTGCCCTTCTTTGCTTTTACACGCAATAACAAAGCCTTTTTTTTTGTTTTCAGTATTGATATTAAGCGTGTAATTCATTCCGGGCTCGGCAATTACAGTTCCATAGGCGTCATACCCGTTTGACAATTCTATAAAACAGGCTTTTTCTATAGAAAGAAATATTTTAAAATTACCCAAAGTGTCAGGTTGTACCGAATTTTCAAACCCAAAATAGGTAATGCCATTAACCGGCAGGGTATATTCTATTCGGTCAGGGATTGTTCCTGTTATTTTACCTGTTATTATTACTCTGGGATCAGGCATATGCTTACCCGCACAAAGGGAGAGTAAACCGATTAAAATTAATAGCAATCGCTGCATTTTGATGATTTAATATGCCCTGACGCTGGAGCATTTGTGTTGATGACAGGTTCTTAACTTCGGGATGAAATATTTATGACATGTAAAAGTACCGGGTAAATATACAAAAGTTCATTGTTAATCCTGTGACTGACTTAAAACGAAAACATCAATAGTATCGCATCATTTAAAAACCCATGGACAGGCAGCTATATCAATTTTTCACAAAAGACTACCGCCGCATCAAGGAATTATTATAAAAGGCGAACGGAGCATCTGAAATAACCCTCATTATCAGGGAGCACAAGATTGGACATCGATACGCAAGGCACAGATGCCTCCTGTGTCAGCACGTTTATTTTAATTGCATAAAGTAAAAGCCGGCGCAGAAAGATTGATAAAGCTTAATGAATTAAATTGCCGGATATTTGATTACAGATTAATAACCAGCTTTTCATCCATGCATTTGTTTTTTCGGATCTGCAGCCGCTCATTGATAACCTGTTTTTTCTTTCTGCCGGTTACGGTTGGGGTTTCCCAATCTATACAGGTTCCGGCGCCACTCCGTGCCTATATTCAGTCCATCAACAGCCAGCCGCTCGGGAACTATAAACCTGTAACGAGGCTAGAACAATTGTCAGATACTTTATTCCATCTGCAAATGGATTGGGTGCTAAAAGATACCCTTAAACAGAACGACTGGCAGTTGCAGATCATCCCGGCATTTCAACCCGATTTCCATTGGGCGCCTCATCTTACCCCAACGCCCGATCATATTATCAACCAGCATGTTTTTCGTACGCCGGCTATGCTGGTAACAAAAGGGCGGTTACAGCTGGCCGTTATCCCGGACCCGGATATATTGTCAAAGAACCAGGGACCGGATTGGTATATGGATCTGGATGCACCAAAGAACAGGCTTACCCTCGGTATGAGCCTCGCGGATGTACCGGAACATACGGCTTTTGTCCGGGCGCCCGGGGGTGTTTATCCGCCCGGAACTTTTCGGTTCGGATGTTACCTGATGATCCATAAGGCACCCGATAAAACAGTAGCAGATCCCTGGCGCCCTATCCTGTCTTTTTTCTGGAAGAACTGGGGTGAAAAAGCATGGGATGATATAAAAGTTACCGCTCCTCTTGACCTTGATCTGCAGTGCAAACGTGCTTACGACTGGGCTTTTGTAAATTGGAAGCCAACAGTATGGCAGGAGTTTGAATTGAATGGACAAACTGTTGGCGCACCCCAGTTTATTGTAAATGTAACCCAAAGTCCGAATTATCCGGGTGAGGTAGATGAACGGGAATTCCGTTCCATCTGGAATCAGGCCTGGTTTAATTCGCTTCGGTCGGCAGCCGGATTATACCGGTATGCCAGGCGGCACCAGGTTCCTGCATGGCTTGAGTATGCACGGAAAACCAAAGAGCTTGCACTGGCATTTCCGCAAACACGGGGTTTTTTCCCTGGGCTGATCGGAACAGAAATGGAGAAGGTTTTGATCGATGGCAAATACTATAACCGATCGAAAGGATGGTCTACCCGTTTTTTCGGCAATTCCGACCGTAACCCGTATTTCCGCGACGCCAGGCTGGCTCCCTATCATATTCTGGATATGAGCTTTACAGCTAACCAGATGTTGATCTGGTATACCGACCTGGAAAAAGACGAGCGCCTGCTGAACTATGCTATTACCTATGCAGATGCATTGCTGGGTATTCAGGACAAAACCGGTTTTTTCCCTGCCTGGCTGGACCTGAAGACCCTGCAACCGCTGGCACATTTAAATCGGTCACCCGAAACTTCTCTTTCAGTTAGCTTTCTATTGCGCTTATACGGCATTGTTAAAGAGGAGAAATACAAGAAGGCTGCCCTGAAAGCTCTGTCGGCGGTTATACAACATAATCTCTTAACCGGGCAATGGGAAGATTTTGAAACCTACTGGTCCTGCAGCCCTTTTGGCCGCGATAGCCTGGAAGGCAAAAAGATTATACGCAACAACATGTACAAACAAAATAATTTTTGTATGTCCTGGACGGCAGAAGCATTGCTGGATGCTTATCGCATAACGGGACAGAGAAGCTATCTCCAATATGGGCAGCGCACCCTGGATGAACTATTGATGACCCAGGCCAGCTGGCAACCACCGTTTATCTATGTGGATGCCATAGGAGGGTTTGGAGTAATGAATTACGATGCCGATTGGATTGATGCAAGACAAAGCCTGTTTGCGGAATTGATTGTGAACTATGGTAAAACATTAAACGTTAAGGAATATATACAACGTGGACTTGCAGCTATGAGGGCTTCGTTTTTGATGATCTACAGCCCTGAAAATACCAAAACCAAACTTCAATGGGAAGCGAAATGGCCATTTTTCAACGCAACCGATTATGGTTTCATGATGGAGAATTACGGGCATGAAGGTAAACCTACGCCGGCGGGCGGGGGGATTGGTGAGTTCTCCATCTTCTCCTGGGGTAGCGGCGCGGCGGCAGAAGGATATAACCGTATGCTGGATCGGTATGGCAAAGCGTTGCTGGAGTTGTCTGATTGATGAGCAGGTACAGGCAATCCCGCTATCCCCGCTATACAAAGTCCCCGGACTTTGTATAGCCTATGTTCTCCCGGGACTCCGTCCCGCAAAACAAAAACATCAATATACATTTTATCATCTTTTCTTACCTGAATAAATATTTTCCGGCACACTGCACAGCAATTTAAAAAAGTACCCGGATGTACAAACAGGCATACCTAAAATGGTTTGTTGTACCTTTAAAAGGATCATATTATTTATAAATCCATGAACAAACCACTATACCAGTTTTTCACAAAAGACCATCGCCGGATTGATGAATTGTTAGACCTGGCAACCGCAGACCCCGGTGAAATTCAGATGGAATATTATCACCGGTTCCGTGCGGGGCTGCTGACCCATATCAAAATGGAAGAGAAGATCCTTTTTCCGGCGGCGCAAAAAGCAAATGGAGGCATTCCCGTGCCGCTTGCCGCAAAGCTCCGTCTTGACCATGGTGCAATAACTGCTTTAATGGTGCCCCCGCCCACGCCGGCGCTGATAAAAGTGCTGCGGCATGTTTTAGACAGGCATGATATAGCAGAAGAAGAGCCCGGCGGCATGTACGATATATGTGAAGCACTCACGACAAATCAAACCGACGAACTTCTGGAACAGCTTGCGCATGTTTCGGAAGTGCCGGTGCACCCGCATCACCCGGCAGCTTTTGCGCTGGAAGCAGCCAAAAGAGCGCTTACCAGGGCCGGTTATGATTATGACACCATAGCTCAGTAGATTACAATTAATCTTTAAACTCAAAACAGCCCCGAATTATTTATCGTGCAGTAGTAGCTGCTTTAAGTTGCAGCATTTAATATTCTACCGGATTCATTTTTGTATGCCGTATCCGTATTATACGTATTTCAGAAATACCAACATGATATGTAATGCGGTATTTATAAACTTCGTATGCCCTGTAAGAGCCGTCATTATCTATACGATATTTATCCGGCGCATGCCGTTCAGGGTCTTTAGGCAGCATTTTGATGGAGGATAATATTTTCTTCCGGACTTTTTCAGCATTTTGCAGCGAATCTTTTTTTATGTAGGCGTATGCCCGATGAAGTGCAATCCCGGTTTCTTTGTCAATAATGACTTTCCGCATCTTCACCATGTTCTCATTTCTTTCTCCAATTCTTCCAATGTCGTAAACGCTCCCTTGCTCATACGTTCCATTGCTTCGTCCAGTTCTCTATTGTATTGCTCAACGGTTATGGCTTCCTGTTTTATGGCATTTTCAGGTGTCAAAAACGACTTCATCATTTCCAGCAAAGACCTCTTTTGAGGCTCGTTGAGCTTTACAAAATATTGTATCAGTTCTTTATCTAATACACTTGCCATATATTCCTGTTTTTACAAATTTAACTTTTAAAAATCATAGAATAAAACATAAACCATAACTTCTCAGCTGAACACGTAGCATTAATGCAAATCCATGAGTGATTAGCTATTCCGGCAAGATAGGGCTGCTGTATAAAAACACCGCATTTCTATCTGCCGCGAATGTCTTAAATTGCAGGGCAACTGTAAGAGGTAAAATTAAAATACACTGCTTCAACGATTGACCACGCCATGCAACCCGCTTCCTGCTTCGGGTTTTACCTCATGCAATGCGCTTATTAAAAAAGAAGGAGTTGATATGTTAGGGTTCCATTTTTCACTATATGATCCGCGGCAGAACGGCAAAAGCCGGTTTGAGCAATTGCTCGACCTGTTCATGCAATTGCTCACTTATACCAATGGAGATGCCGGAGAAGCATTGAACTGGCTTACGCAGTTAGACAAACAATACCAGCTCACCGATGACGGGTATGGCATGGGTGATTTTATTGACGAGCTGAGAGATAAAGGATACATTGATGAGAACAGGCAGAACGGCTCTATCAGCATCACGCCCAAAACCGAAAAGGGAATACGGAAAAAAAGCCTGGAAGAAATTTTTGGCAGGCTTAAAAAAACCAAAAAAGGCAATCATCAAACTTTTAAGCCCGGTCAGGGGGATGAGATCAATCCCGAAACCCGGCCTTTCCAG
>NZ_DAOMOZ010000015.1:0-40085 GCF_035444585.1 Agriterribacter sp. | reverse complement strand
AATACCTATTGCTTATCCTATGCATATTTTACTATTTTTGCACCCATTTACAAAATAGAAATACATATGCGGCCTATTCAAATGGTAGATCTTAAGCAACAGTACGAGCATATCAAATCCGATGTGGATGAAGCTATTCACAAAGTACTGGACAGTTGTGCTTTTATTAACGGCAAGCCTGTTCAGGATTTTGCTCAGCATCTTGCCGCCTATTCAGGTTCGAAACATGTAATACCCTGTGCCAACGGAACAGATGCACTTCAAATTGCTTTAATGGCCCTTGGTCTTGAGCCGGGCGATGAAGTGATTACACCTTCGTTTACTTATATTGCTACTACAGAAGTAATAGCATTGCTGCGCCTGAAACCGGTTTTTGTAGAAGTGGACCCGCAAACATTTTGTATATCTCCCGAGGCTGTTGAAAAAGCCATTACCCCCAAAACCAGGGCTATAGTGCCGGTTCATTTATATGGGCAGGCAGCCAATATGGAAGTCCTCATGCAGATAGCCGAAAAACATAACCTGCATGTGGTTGAAGACAATGCTCAGGCAATTGGCTGCGATTATATTTTTAATAGTGGAGTAAAAAAGAAAGCAGGCACGATCGGTACTATCGGCTGCACCTCCTTCTTTCCTTCCAAAAACCTGGGCTGTTACGGCGATGGAGGTGCAATATTTACCAACGATGATGAGCTGGCGGAAAGATTAAAAATGATCGCCAACCACGGACAAAAAGTAAAATATTACCATGAGATTGTAGGATGCAATTCGAGGCTGGATACTTTGCAGGCTGCCATATTGAATGTTAAACTCAAAAAGCTCGGTGAATACATAGCTGCAAGGCAAAAGGCTGCCGCTTATTACAATAAAGCTTTTGCCAACCATCCTAAAGTCACAACTCCTTTTACTGCGCCATACACCGATCATGTATTTCATCAGTATACATTGATCTTAAATGGAGTAAACAGAGACGGGCTTAATAAATACCTCACCGAACACCGGGTTCCTTCCATGATCTACTATCCTGTACCCGCCCACCGGCAAAAGATGTTTGAAGCATTTGGAGGAGCAGCTTACCGGTTGCCCCAAACAGACTGGCTGACAGAAAGAGTGATTTCCCTTCCCATACATACAGAACTAGATGAGGAACAACTTGCCTTTATTACACAAAAGGTATTGGCATACATTAATAACTAAACAAACAATAGATATAAATGAAAATCGCAGTAGTAGGAACAGGGTATGTAGGCTTGGTTACAGGGACCTGTTTTGCCGAAACCGGTAATACGGTTACTTGTATAGACATTGATAAAGTCAAGGTGGAGAAGTTGAGCGGTGGCGAGATTACTATATATGAACCGGGGCTCGAAAAAATTTTTCTCCGTAACCTGAAAGAAGGGCGACTGCATTTTACTACCAGTCTGGCCGAAGGAATTGAAGATGCTGAAGTTGTTTTTTTGGCGCTTCCAACGCCTCCCGGAGAAGATGGCTCCGCCGATTTAAAATATATATTGAGTGTTGCCAAGGAACTGGGTAAGATTCTTAAGCGGGGTCAGTATAAGGTTATTGTGGATAAAAGCACGGTTCCGGTGGGAACCGCCGAAAAGGTGGAACAGGCTGTAATTGAGAGCTCTGATACTGATTCTAAGGATCGAAAAAACAATAATAAGGTTGCTTTTGATGTAGTGTCCAACCCTGAATTCTTACGTGAAGGGGTAGCTGTAGATGATTTTATGAAACCCGATAGAGTGGTAATCGGAGCATCTTCAGAGAGAGCCAGAAAAGTGATGACGGATTTGTACGCGCCCTTTGTACGCCAGGGAAACCCGGTTATTTTTATGGACAGGCGGTCGGCCGAACTCACCAAATATGCGGCGAATGCGTTTCTTGCTACCAAAATTTCTTTTATGAATGAAATAGCCCAGTTGTGTGAAAAGCTGGATGCAGATGTTGATATGGTGCGGCGCGGTATAGGAAGTGACGACAGAATTGGAAAAAGATTTTTATTTCCCGGTATCGGTTACGGGGGAAGCTGTTTCCCAAAAGATGTACAGGCTTTGGTAAAAAGCGCTAACGAAATTGATTATGACTTTAAAATTCTGAATGCCGTGATGGAGGTTAACCGAAAGCAAAAATTGCATTTGGTAACTAAAATAAAAAGGTACTTTAAAGATGGCCTGAGAGGGAAAAAAATTGCTTTGTGGGGGCTGGCTTTTAAGCCCAATACAGATGATATACGAGAAGCCCCGGCACTGGAAATTATTGACGCTTTATTGCAGGAAGGAGTGTCTGTTGCAGCATATGACCCGGAGGCTATGAATAACGTTCGGCAGGTGGCAGGCGATAAAATCGTTTTTGCCGCCAACCAGTACGATTGCCTGAAAGATGCTGATGCATTGGTAATCGCCACAGAATGGAACGAGTTCAGAACGCCAGACTTTCTGAAAATTGTGTCTAACCTGAAACGCAAAGTGATTTTTGATGGCAGAAACTTGTTTGATGTTAATGCTATCCGCGAATTGGGCTTTTACTATGAAAGTATAGGGCGGCCTGTAATTTCCCGGTAAACAAAAAAGAAAATGAAAAAAAGAATATTGATAACAGGAGCCGCGGGATTCTTAGGCTCTCATCTTTGCCACAGGTTCATTAAGGAAGATTACCATGTTATTGGCATGGATAATTTGATAACAGGCGATCTCAAAAACATTGAGCCGTTGTTTGCACTGGAACAGTTTGAATTTTATCATCACGATATTTCAAAATTTATTCATGTTCCCGGGCATATAGATTATATCCTTCATTTTGCGTCGCCGGCAAGCCCCATTGATTACCTTAAAATCCCCATTCAAACTTTAAAAGTCGGTTCATTGGGCACACACAATTGCCTTGGGCTGGCTAAAGCCAAGGGGGCAAGAATATTGGTTGCTTCCACCTCTGAAGTATATGGCGACCCTTTGGTGCACCCGCAAACAGAAGATTACTGGGGAAATGTAAATCCGGTAGGACCGCGGGGTGTATACGATGAAGCCAAACGTTTTCAGGAAGCCATTACTATGGCATATCATACTTTCCATGGCGTTCAAACAAGAATCGTCCGCATTTTTAATACCTATGGTCCACGCATGCGCCTGAACGACGGAAGGGCTTTGCCCGCATTCATCGGGCAGGCACTTCGCGGAGAAGACCTGACGGTATTTGGCGACGGTTCACAAACCCGTTCCTTCTGCTATGTAGACGACCTCGTTGAGGGCATTTGCAGATTACTGTACAGCGATTATGTACATCCGGTGAATATTGGGAATCCCGATGAGATCAGTCTTAAGGATTTCGCTGAAGAAATAATTAAACTTACGGGTACACATCAGAAAATCGTATATAAGCCGTTACCTACAGACGATCCCAAACAGCGGCAGCCCGATATAAGCCTCGCCAAAAGAATATTACAGTGGAACCCCGAAGTAAGCCGTGCAGAGGGATTGAAAATTACATTTGATTATTTTAAATCTTTACCAAAAGAAGAATTGTATAAACTACCTAAAGAATTTAAAAAATAACTTTTATGTTAATCTACCAGGATATTATCAACAAGAAGGCTAAGTTGGCCGTAATAGGATTGGGCTATGTGGGTTTACCCATTGCACTTGAATTTGCAAAAAGCATAAGTGTAATTGGCTTTGATATCAATGCCAAACGCATTGATATGATGAAGCAGGGCATTGATCCGAGTAATGAGCTGGAAGCCTCGGCATTTGAAGGATGTGATATTGAGTTCACCAGTTCGCTGGATGTATTGAGAGAAGCGAGGTTTTTTATTGTTGCTGTTCCAACCCCCGTTGATGATCATAATGTACCGGATCTTCTGCCGGTAAAAAAAGCCTCTGAAACCATTGGCAAAGTAATTAAAAAAGGAGATTATGTAGTGTATGAGTCTACCGTATACCCCGGCTGCACTGAAGAAGATTGTCTTCCCATTATTGAAGAATTGAGCGGGTTAAAGATGAATATTGATTTTAAACTGGGTTATTCACCGGAACGCATCAATCCGGGGGATAGGGAGCATACACTTTCCAGGATTATTAAAGTGGTATCGGGTTCGGATACAGAATCACTCGAAGAAATCGCTAAAACATACGAGGTTGTTGTTAGGGCAGGAGTACATAAAGCGTCGAGCATTAAAGTGGCCGAAGCGGCAAAGGTTATTGAGAACACACAACGCGACCTGAACATCGCTTTAATGAATGAACTATCCATTATTTTTGATATGGTGGGCATTAATACCTATGAAGTGCTGGAAGCTGCCGGAACCAAATGGAACTTTTTGAAGTTCCAGCCGGGTCTTGTGGGCGGGCATTGCATAGGAGTTGATCCTTATTATCTAACATATAAATCCAGTGAACTGGGCTACGAATCACGTGTTATACTTGCCGGCCGCGTAATTAACGATGAAATGCCTTTGTATGTGGCTAAAAAAGTGGTGCAGCATATTATTAAACATGCCAAAGAAGCAACCGGGGCAAGGGTATTGATCATGGGGGCAACATTTAAGGAAAATGTAAGCGATATCCGTAATTCAAAGATCATAGACATGATAAAAGAACTGAGGGCATTTTCATTAAATGTAGATATTGTTGATCCCTATGCTGATAATGATGAACTTCAACACGAATATGGGTTCCCGCTTTCTCCTGCAATTGGAAAGAATTATGATGCGGTTATACTGGGAGTGCCCCATAATGAGTATAAAAATTTAACAGAAGAATATTTGCTTGGAATTACCAATCCAAACGCCATTTTTGCTGATCTGAAAGGACTGTACAGGAACAGATTTGCAAATTTGAAATATTGGAGTTTATAATGACACAATATGCTAAAGCCATAGGCGTAACAGGTGGGGCCGGCTTTATCGGCTCTCATGTTGTGAGACTGTTTGTAACCAAATACCCCGATTATCGCATCGTTAATGTTGATGCGCTCACTTACGCCGGTAATCTTGAAAACCTGAGGGATATTGAACAATTTCCCAATTATGTTTTTGAGCATGCCGATATTTGCAGTGAGCAACGAATGGATCAGTTATTTGGTAAATATGCTTTTGATGGCATGATACATTTGGCCGCCGAAAGCCATGTTGACCGTTCTATAATGGATCCGCTGGCTTTTGTAAAAACCAATGTGTTGGGTACGGCTGTACTGCTGAATACCTGCAGGAAGTATTGGAATGGTGATTACAGCAATAAACTTTTCTACCACGTGTCTACTGATGAGGTATATGGTTCGTTGGGAGAAACTGGCTTTTTTACGGAAAAAACGCCCTATGACCCGCGTTCACCCTATTCAGCTTCCAAAGCCTCTTCAGATCACATGGTAAAGGCTTACTATCACACGTACGCGTTGCCGGCACTGATATCCAATTGTTCCAACAACTACGGGTCGCACCATTTTCCGGAAAAGCTGATCCCCCTGATGATCAATAATATTAAGAACAATAAGCCGCTTCCGGTTTATGGAAAAGGGGAAAATGTGAGAGACTGGCTGTGGGTGGAGGACCACGCCCGGGCTATTGATATTATTTTTCACAAGGGGAGGGTGGGAGAAACCTACAATATTGGGGGATACAACGAATGGAAAAATATAGATCTCGTTAAGCTGCTTTGCACTATAATGGATACCAAATTGGGTAGGCCCAAAGAACAATCGGAAAAGCTTATCACATACGTGAAAGACCGGTCGGGCCACGATCTGCGCTATGCGATTGATGCAACTAAGTTGCATAACGAGTTAGGATGGAAACCCTCGCTTCGGTTTGAAGAAGGACTGGAAAAAACGGTAGACTGGTATCTCGGGAACCAGGAATGGGTCAACCACGTTACGTCCGGTCAGTACCAGCAATATTACGCAGATCAATATGCAAAGCGATAGAAGAACATTCGTATCTTCACGCACATTCATGCAGTATTTTACCATTGCTGTAATACAACCAGATTTTCATGCCGTTTATAAAGACAGAGTTCCCGGGGCTTCTTATTTTTCAGCCTGTTGTATTTGAAGATGCGAGGGGATTTTTTTTTGAAAGTTACAACGAAAAAGTATTCCGGGAAAATAGGGTAGATTATCGCTGGATACAGGATAACCAGTCTTTTTCTCATTACGGAGTGATAAGAGGTTTGCACTATCAGAATCCTCCCAAAGCACAGGCAAAGCTTGTACGCACGCTAAGCGGGAAGATCTTAGACATAGTAGTAGATATAAGAACAGGCTCACCGTGTTACGGTAAAGTATACAGCATTGAGCTTTCTTCCGAAAATAAACTGCAACTGCTTATTCCTGCAGGCTTTGCTCACGGCTTTTCAGTATTGAGTGAAAATGCAACTGTACTGTACAAGTGCGATAATCTATACGAAAAATCGGCAGAAGGCAGCATTGCATACAATGACCCTTTTTTAAATATTGACTGGAAAATCCCGGCTAACAAGGTTATACTTTCCGATAAGGATCAGGGGCACCCTTCATTAAAAGATTGCAAAAGCCGTTTCGTATTCGAGAGATAATCATTTGTTCATGCAGAAACCAAAAATACTTGTAACCGGCGCTGGCGGCCAACTGGGCAGATCCATACAGGATATTACAGCATTTTATCCGGGATTTGAATTCATTTTTTTTTCGGGACAGGATATGGCTGTTGAACAAAAAGCTGAAACAGAGTCCGTTTTTGATGCCATTCGTCCGCAATTTTGTATCAATTGCGCAGCATACACTGCTGTTGACAGGGCCGAATCAGAGAAAAAAAAGGCATTTCTTGTCAATGCGGAGGGTGTTAAAATACTTGCGGATGCATGTGTAGCTTATCAATCAGGTTTTTTACATATTTCTACTGATTATGTTTTTAACGGGAAATCTTCCGTTCCTTACAAAGAAGATGCCAACGTTGATCCTATAAATGTTTACGGCGCTTCCAAAGCAATGGGTGAAGCATTGTCTGTAGCACACAATCCTGAAACCATAATTATACGCACCTCCTGGATGTACAGTGAATATGGCAGTAATTTTGTGAAGACCATGATGCGTTTAATGAAGGAGAAAAAGGAGCTCAGTGTAGTGCATGACCAGGTAGGATCTCCAACGTATGCGAAAGATCTGGCTCATACTATTATGCAAATCATCAATAGTAAGCTTTGGTTACCGGGCATTTATCATTACTGCAATGAAGGAAACATCAGCTGGTACGATTTTGCAGTGGCCATTAAGGAAATAACCGGAGCCGGTTGCATCCTGCATCCTGTACCAGCAGTTGCATACTCAACACCTGCCAAACGCCCGCCTTTTTCACTGCTTGATACATCAAAAATCAGGGAAACCTATGGCGTTGATGTTCCTTTATGGAAAGAAAGCCTGAGGTTTTGTATAGATAATATACAGCGAATGTAAAAAGTAATGCCTGTCAAAGATCTGCGAGAAATTGAGAATGAATATAAGCGGCTACAGCGGTTAGGTTTTTGGTGTTTTCATGAACAGCCAGTTGCCGGTCGGCACCGGTTCCCTGATCAATTATTTTTTGCACATTTCCAAGGCGGTGCCTCGATCCTAAGTGATCTACAACGTCATCTACAAAATCAAGCAATTCATATATCAGCACTCTTGTATTTACTTCTTCTTCCTTGCCAAAATCAATCAGGTGACCATCTAACCCGTAACGGCTTGCGCGCCATTTGTTTTCGTTTACCAGTGCCCGGGAGTATTGTATGAAATTCATGTTTTCCATCCGGAGCTTATAAAGCTTGGCGCATATAGCCTGGAACAAAGCGGTAATGGCTATGGTTTCATCAACAGTTAGGGGTACATCACAAATGCGAAATTCAACAGTATTAAAGAAAGGGTGAACACGCAGATCCCACCATATTTTTTTTGCGTTATCAATGCAATTGGTCTTGATCAGCAGGTTAACATAGTTATCATAGGCCTCTATGCTTTCAAAATTATCGGGAATGCCGGTACGGGGAAATTTATCAAATACTTTGGTGCGGAAGGATTTAAAGCCGGTGTATCTTCCCTCCCAGAAAGGAGAGTTGGTACTGAGTGCAAATACATGCGGCAAAAAATATCTGGCCGAATTGGCGATATGTATGGCCATTCTGCGATTTTCCATACCTACATGCACATGTAAACCAAAAATCAGATTGCTCCGGGCGGCATCCTGCATTTCATTCACAATTTCATGATAACGTATGTTATCTGTAATAAGCTGTCTTTCCCACAGGCTGAAAGGGTGCGTGCCCGATGCGCCCATAGCAAAGCCAAGGTCGCCGGCAATGCCTGCAATGGTTTTGCGCAACAATCCCACATCGTTGTATGCGGCATCAATGCCTTCGCATATATCCGTACCTACTTCAACCACTGCCTGGTGCATCTCTGCCTTTACCTTATCTTTTATGATCTTTTGCCCTTCTGATACAATTTTTTGTTCATGACTTTTGAGTTCAAAGGTAACGGGGTCTATTACCATGTACTCTTCTTCTACACCAAGCGTAAATTGTTTATAATTCAGATTAGCCATATCGTTGGTTTCGTTTAGTGCAATCAGAGATTCAAGTGATAATTTTTAGATCATAAATATGATGCCGGCTATCCCTGTGCCCGCGTTTGCAGCCCGGACGCATCAATCTCAAATTTCAAATTACATTAACGGCTGCTTTTCTACACTCCGTTTTACATATTCGCCCCAGGTAAGGTTATCCGATCCTTCAACACAGCTTAGGGCTCTTTCAATAGCATAATTGGCCGCAGTTTCAACAACCCATTCAAAATTTTCTTCCCCAACGCTGGCTTTATCAGCGTCGGGAGCCGGATTGCAAAAATCAATGGCGTAAGGCACACCACCGCGAATCGCCAATTCTACGGTATTAAAGTCATAGCCAAGGAATTTGTTGAGCCGCAGTACAATTTCCTCCATAATCTGGTATTGTTCAGGTGATGGCTTAAAGTCGCTCACATACCGCAGGTGATGTGGGTTGCGGGGTTCATAAGGCATAATGCGCACATGTTTGCCACCTATACAATAACACCTGTAATATTCATCAAATACAATTTCTTCCTGGAGCAGCATTACCAGTTCGCCTGTTTCTCCATGTTTGTCAAAAAAATCTTCCATGCTCTCTAACCTGTATACGTTTTTCCATCCCCCTCCCGCAAAAGGTTTCATATATGCCGGAAACCCTACATAATTAAAAATACCTTCCCAGTCCAACGGAAAAGCAAGATTGGCAAATGATTCTTCCGACGTATCCGCCGGTAAATTCCGGGAGGGAAGAATTACTGTTTTGGGCACCGGCACACCAATTTTTGTGGCAAGAGCATTATTGAAAAACTTTTCATCGGCGCTCCACCAAAAAGGATTATTGACTACCGCTGTACCGCTGACAGCAGCATTTTTAAGAAAGGCACGGTAAAAGGGAACATCCTGTGATATGCGGTCTACTATTACGGTATATCCGCTGGGCTCGCCCTGCATTACTTTAGCAATAGTTACAGATTCGGCCAGTATACCATCAGTTTTTTTACTGTTGATCCTTTCTACAAAAGCATTGGGAAAAGATCTTTCTTTACCGTGCAGGATTCCTATTTTTTTCATTGCTGTGTTTTTTCTCCGTACAGTTTGCACGGTATATATGATAGGTTTTAAGTGCATTGTAATATAGCTAAAACTATTTTACCTGATCAAATTATCTTTAAATCTTTCCGTTATATTTGATATTGATGCTGATAAAAAATAAAACCATAATACCATTAAAAAAATTGCGGCTTCCTTCCCGTTACCTGCAGCGGGAAGTGCATATTGATTTTTTTATGCCTCCGGCTTTTGCTGAGAAAAGTGAAGTGAGCTTACTGCTGATCAATGATGGCCAAAATATGGAAGAACTGGGCTTGTCCGGCATCCTTTCGGAGTTATATCTGCAAAATGCAATCCATCCTTTACTTTGTGTAGGTGTGTATTGCGGCAACGACCGGAAAAACGAATACGGTACCGCTTTCGTTGCCGATTACAAAGGACGGGGCGCTAAAGCTGCATTATACACCCGGTTCATATTAGAGGAGCTGCTGCCGTTCATTCATCTGCAAACCGGTATTGTTACTTTTAAAGAAAAGTCTTTCGCGGGTTTTTCCCTGGGCGGATTGTCAGCAATGGATATTGTCTGGCATCATCCCCGGGAATTTGCAAAAGCAGGGGTTTTCAGTGGCTCATTCTGGTGGCGGTCTAAAGGGCTTGATGAAGGTTATGTGGAAGCTACCGACCGCATCATGCATGCCCGAATACGGGAAGGCGGCTATTACCCCTGGCTTAAATTCTTTTTCGAAACCGGAACGCTTGATGAAACGGAAGATCGCAACAATAACGGAATTATTGACTGCATTGATGATACGATTGGACTGATAGAAGAACTGGAACGCAAAGGATATAACAGGCAAGACGATATCGAATATCTTGAGCTGAAAGATGGCCGGCACGATGTGCCTACCTGGGCTGTTGCCATGCCTGTATTTTTAAAATGGGGATGGGGAAATAATTTGAAGATGTGAAAATGGGGAAATGTGCAAATAAAGCAGCCGGTACGCAGGGGATGAAGTGTTGGAACACAAGGTTAAAAAGAAAAATGAGCACATAAACAGTAAAAGAGATGCCTTTACGGGAACCTCTTGTGGTTACATTTGCTCTTTTAAGTATGCTGTTGACGCCGGAAAGTGATGGCAGAATCGTATATGCCCTTTCATGGCTGCCAATTCGTAACTTTGCCAAAATTTTAAAGATGTTCAATACTATTGAAAGTGCGATTGAAGATATAAAGAACGGAAAGCTCGTAATAGTAGTGGATGACGAGGATCGGGAAAATGAGGGCGATTTTATAACTGCTGCGCAAAATGCCACTCCCGAGATCATTAATTTTATGACCAAACATGGAAGAGGGCTGATTTGTGCACCTTTAACAGAAGAAAGATGCACAGAACTGAACCTTGATCTGATGGTGATCAGCAATACTTCCCTGCATGAAACGCCCTTTACAGTGTCGGTTGATCTTTTGGGCCATGGATGTACAACAGGGGTTTCTGCCCACGATCGTTCCAAAACGATCAAAGCCCTGGTCAATCCCAAAACAGAACCTTCCGAATTAGGCAGGCCCGGTCATGTTTTTCCATTAAAAGCGAAGGCCGGGGGTGTATTAAGACGTGCCGGTCATACAGAAGCCACTATTGATCTTGCACGGCTGGCAGGTTTTGATGCGCCATATGGCGGAGTGCTGGTAGAAATTATGAATGATGATGGTTCAATGGCAAGACTGCCTGAATTACAGGAAATAGCAAAGAAATTTGAGCTTAAGCTGATCACTATAAAAGATCTGATAGAGTACCGGTTAAAAGCCGATTCTCTGATAGAAGAAATAGTTAAGGTAGATATGCCCACTAAATATGGTCATTTTAAGCTCATTATTTTCAGGGAAAGGAATAATCCTTCCAGTGGCGAACATATGGCACTGGTAAAAGGTGAATGGCAAAAAGACGAGCCTGTGCTGGTTCGTGTGCATTCATCCTGCTTTACAGGAGACATATTAGGCTCTCTTCGGTGCGATTGCGGTGATCAGTTGCATGAAGCCATGAAGTTGGTTGAGAAAGAAGGGAAAGGTGTAGTGTTGTATATGAACCAGGAGGGCAGGGGGATAGGGCTGGTAAACAAATTGAAAGCATATAAGCTCCAGGAAGAAGGAATGGATACCGTGGAGGCCAACCTTCACCTGGGATTTAAAATGGATGAAAGGGATTACGGTGTAGGTGCTCAGATTCTGCGGCATCTTGGCATCAACAAAATGCGGTTGATAAGCAACAATCCGCGCAAACGTGTAGGATTAATAGGTTATGGTTTGAATATAGTTGAAAATGTGCCGTTACATATTCATCCAAATCCATACAACGAAAAATATCTGAAAACCAAACGGGATAAGCTGGGGCATGAAATTCTTAGCGGAAAATGAAGCAATTGCTATAAAAGCCTTCTATCGATAGGAATAACCCTTTTGTACAGCACTTTTGTTTTTTCGAAGTCTTTATGCCCTGGATTGATAAGAATATTATAGTCTTCTGGCATAATGGCTGAAGGTAATTGTAGTGCCAGGTATTGATTTTTACGGACAAAATAATCACCAATAGCGGTCAGTGAACCGGGTGATGGATTAGCATACCAGTTCTCCGGCAGATCTTTGATGCTTATGGTGAGGATATTATCTTCAGGAATTTCTATGCAAAGCATGCAATAATCATCTGCAGGAATACCGGCAATATGTGCAACGCTTTCAAGCAGTGCCAATGAAGCTGTGGCTGCTGTATACAAAATATAAGTTCCTTTGCTGTGCCAGCGACCGGCATAATTTGCAGCTCCGGTACCTTTCAAGTCTTCAATATACATGCATTTACTGATGCGGTACACCTTTCTCATCAGGCAAAAATTCCATGTTCAATTTTTCCCAGTTCGTTCATCAGAAGGGTTATCCCTAAAGAAGTATCTAAATATGTTTTGGGCTTTTTATTGCCTAAGGCCACTACTGTGCTGTTCATCCATTGTTTAAAGGCGTCCATACTACCAAAAACTTCTTCCCCACGGCTGTAGAGCCTGGCAAGCTCAATGATTCTTTCGGATTGCTCGGGATTAAGCTTTTGGCGGGCGGTATACCTTCTGAGGGTTCGGTCTGAAGTTCTTATGATGGCTGAAATTTCAGACACCGTTAAACCGGTATTATCCATGAGGTGATCAAGTGATTTTTTAGGAACGCCTTCCCGGATTATTCCGATAAAATCTGCATTATTGCGTATTGCTGACGGCGTCGATTGCCCCGTAATACCCAGGAGATGAAGTACCCTCTGAACCAGGTTTAAAAAAGCACTGGAGGGTACTGCTGCAGCGTATGCTACTGCAGGATCTTCTAAGATATTTAAGGGTGGATCTTCTACTGTATATTTTTTAGACGCCGGCATATTCTTTGATTTCTGACCCAAATTTACGGTCATTTGTCCGGATTATAAAATTTTTTGTAAATTTTATTTTCAACTCCCTATATCCGGTTAAAAATATCCTGTGGATTACTCAAAATGCCGAATCCTGCGGTAATCATCACAAATATCCAAAACACCAGAAAGAGTATAGAAGGAATTAATCCAACGATTGCACATATCCTTCCTGTACGCAGATTGCTGTAAGATGAAGGGGTATACCATTCGGGGCTTGCCTGGTACAATTGCGCGTCTTTACTATATAGGATCAATGCTACAATTGAACACACCACACCGGGAACGCCATAACAACAACAGCCAATAATGGATATAATACCGAGTGCCAGAACTGCAGAAGCGTTGGGTAGTGAACGTTGTGATTGTGGAGCAAATATGGAACTGTCCTGTTGGTTCATTTAATGGAAAATTTGATGTGTAACAATTTTGTAAATGTAATGTGCGGTTATGATACTTACAACAGCCGTCTGCAATCCAATAATGGTTTTTGAGCCGCGTTGAAATTTATATTTCAGGTGAAGCAGGGCATAACCACATAGCAGAAAAAGTGGTAACAATGCAGGATACATTAGAAAGGAATCTGAAAAATCTCCTTTAAGCAGCGAAATCATGCTGCGCTGCATTCCGCACCCCGGACATTCCATGTTAAAATATTTTACCGAAGGGCAGGTAAGCATATTTGCTTCCAGCCATTTAATCCATGATACGTATAATGCAACCGAAGGCGCCATCCTATTTGTTTTTCCCAGCCAAATGTCAACTGGTCAGTCAACCAGTTAACACAAGTTAGCAAATCAATCAGTTAACTGCCTCATATCATGATCTGCCAGATGTACTTTTGTCCCCATTTGCCCCAGCGCTTAAGGCTGCTCTGTATTGTCTTTTCTATGCCGGAATAATTGGTGTTTTTACCCTTTTTAGGGGGAACAACTGTATTTGCTTTTACTTCTTCAAGCTGCACTTTGGTAGCGTACCAGTTGGTATGCATCCTGGGAATAACCACACCGAGTATCATTCCGGGTAATCCCTGAAAAGATTCAGGGCCACCGGGTGAAACAATTTCATCGGTGTAAAAAGCCACTACGAATACTGAGTCCATAATAACAGTAAAAGCCCTCCTGCAGTCAAATCCGGCTATCTTACGGGTATCTTTTGTAAGATGCCATTGATACTTGCGCAAGCTATCCTGTATAAGAAACGATTCATCAAATACCTGTTTGGCTGCTACGGTAGTTTGAGTGGCAAAATCGGTGTATACTACATTGGAAGATGCGGGGCCTTCACCAAAGGGAGCCGGCTTTTCATTACTTTCCCGGCCGGGTTCATATAGTGTCTTATCTCCTGTAAATACCAGGTTGAAATAAGTATGCTTAAATTCGGGCGTTTGTTTTTTAAGCGTTGCAGCCCAGCCATCATCACCAAGCTCCATTTGCTTGTAGATATTGACGATTTTTTCAAACTCTATTTTTCCTTTCAGGATAAATTGTGCGTTTGATATTTGCGCTATGCCCAGCAATATTAACAAAATGATGGTACTGTTTCCTTTCATGGCTATGGGTTTTGCGTTTGTGCATTGTTTTTAGAAAAATTCCAGGTAAAGCTTACCATCCAGAACCGCCTTAATGTAGCGTATGTATTTTCGGTGATAAAATTGCTTTGTATATCACGCCTGAATCCGATATTCTGATCAAGAATATCATTTACTGAAAATTTCAAAGAGCAGGTTTCTTTAAATAAACGTTTGCTGAGTGATGCATTCCAAATGATGGTGTTACGGTTCTGATCGAATACATTAGTTTTTTGCCTGAAATTAAAATCGGCGTTGCTGGAGAGATCAAATTTATATGGAAGTGCAAAATAGGTGTCTATATTATAGGAATACACCCAGTACTTGGTTTGCACAGCTTCATTAATAGAGCTTACAGAAGTGTTGTAAGATGCGTTTGTCCGGAGGTTGATGCCCATTTTGTTTTCCCTGGAGAAGTAACCTCCGATGCCTGCAGCATAAGTATTATTATGTGTGATGTTTTTTTCAAGGTTTACAAAGTTGATCCCCTTACCACCGTACGTATTAATATTGGCGAAGAACCTGGTTTTAATGGAGGGCACTTCCATATTATAACTTATATAGGAGTAATAATTGTAGGTGCCGCTACTGTTTACAGACTGGTATATGCGTTTGCCAAATTTATCTATTGTGTTGCTTGTGGTAATGGCATTATTGATAAGGTTGAAGCTTGCGTTAGCGAAAAAGCCTCTCTGCTTAAGCACTTTATAGTCGTTGAAGAAAATATTGAAACGGTGATTAAATGCGGGCTCAAGATCAGGGTTACCGGTAAAAACATTAAGAGGGTCATTGTTTTCCTGCACCGGTTGTATTTGCTGGATGGTAGGCTGCTGCGTACTGCCGTTGTAACTAAAATTAAGCCTTGTTTGGGGTTTAAAGATATAAGAGAAACTGGCTTTTGGGAAAAGGTTCAGCCTGTTGTAATGGAAGGATGAATCTTTAAGGTTATCTTTTTGTGTGTAGGCCTGGGAAGCCAGGTCACTCCCGAATGAAAGGTTATATTTTTTTTTGGCTATACGATAAGCAATGCCACCGGCATTGGTGGTAACCAGAAAATCATAGTCATTGGTCAGAAGCGGGTTAAGCACATCGTATTTGCCGTCATTATAATCATAGGTAGACCGGTCGGCGCTGCTGGTGGTATTGGAAATGCCATAGTTCAGTATCACGTAATTATTATTGCCTATGGGTTCGGTATAAGTTGCTTTGCCGTTAAAAGTAAACAGTTTGCTATGGTTGTATTTGCGCTGGTTAATCGTGTCATTCTGAAAAATCTCCCCGGCATCTCCATAAAAGTTATTCACCGCATCAAGATATCCCTGAGAATCATTATCGGTATACTTCTGTTCCATCGTGGCAGTGATGGTCCTTCCTGTTTTTTTAAATTTCTTTCTGTAAATGATATTCGTATTCAGAGAGGATTCCTGGTTTTTATTAGTAGTTTTTCTGTTGCTGGTATTTACCGGACCCGAGTTTTCGTTCAATGCTTCGGAATAAAAGATGCTGCTGGTTTCCGTGCGGCCTTTATACCCGCTGAACACAAACTTCAGCGAAGACGAGGAATCAAGCTGTACTTCATATTTACCATTCAGCGTATTGCGGTCGCGCTGCGAAAAATTGGTATTGCGCTGGTTAATATAATAAAGCGTGTCCGGAAGAATATATTGGGTTTGGGTTTCTCCAACACCTGCTACGTCCAGTTTCTTATACATATAGCTGGCGTTGAAATTATGTTTGTCTTCATTCCATTTGTTCGAAAAGTGAAGCCCTCCGGTCCATACTTTAGGCAGCCCGTTACCATTAAAGTCGAAAGCATCATTTTGAGCAAACGAGTAAAAAAAACCACTGTTCTCGTCGTACTCAAAGTTATCTTCGCTGGCTCCGTATTTTCGGCTATCCTGCCAGTTGAGTCCCGTTTGACCGGTGTTTGACATGGTACCAAAAGCAGCGACTTTTCTTTTACCTTTAAAGAAGTTCACCATCGCCTCATTATTGAATTTATCCTTCAAACCGCCCCCTGCCGATACTTTTCCGAAATAACCGTTTTTCTTGTCTTCTTTAAGTTTAAGATTGATCGTTTTCGTCTTTTCGCCATCGTCAATACCGGTAAATGCCGCCTGGTCACTTTTTTTATCAAATACCTGCACTTTGTCCACTGCGTCGGCTCTTATGTTTCGGGTAGCTACGGTAGGATCATCGCTAAAAAATTCTTCCCCGTCTACCAGTACTTTCTGCACCTCCTGCCCCTGGGCAATAATTTTTCCGTCTTTGTCAACCTGTATACCCGGCATCGCCTTTAATAATTCTTCCGCGCTGGCGTTAGCCCTCACTTTAAAGCTATCAGCAGTGTATTCAATGGTATCACCTTTCAAACGCATGGCATTGTTCTGCCTGATAATGATCTCCTTCAGCAAAACACTTTTATTGGTAAGACTGATCGTTCCCAGGTCTACAACAGCGCCCGGCTGCAGTTGCACTTCATCCACGTAATCTGCAAAAGAAGGATAGGAGATCATTACTGAAAATTTGCCGGGAGAATGTGCGGGCAGAATAAACCTGCCCTCTTTATCAGTTCTTGTGAAGGTGATTATAGAAGAGTCGGCCGGGTTGAGCAATGTAATTACCGCGTATTGCAGCTTCTTTTGATTGGCGGTGTCTAAAACAGAGCCCCTGATAGAAGCATCCTGTCCGTATGTTTTTGATAAAATGCACAGAATAGCAACAAAGCAGAGAATGGATTGACGCATAAGAGGTGTTTAGAAGATAAAGAGTTAAGTATATGAAAATCTATTATTTATCTTTAAATCCATAAGCTGTACTTTTAATCTTAAGTTAAAATAACTTTTACATATTCAATACAGCAAAATGCCAAAATCTGAGAAATCCATAAAGCATACAAAAGCTTCTCAAAAGAAATCCTCCAAAATTATTTCGGAAGGAACATCCAAAAGAACTAAACTATCAGCACCTAAATCAAAAAAAATGATGAACCCCCATAATAACGTGACAGGCGCAAAATATGAGGAGATTCATTTTGTAGACAGTACAAAAAACGTGTGGAACTATTCTTTATTTACAGATGAAGATATAAATAATTTTCAACAGGGTACGCATTACAGTTTGTATACCCTGTTTGGATCAAGGCCTGCCAGGGTGCTGGATACCGACGGCTATTATTTTGCGGTATGGGCGCCCAACGCCTCCTATATATCTGTTAAAGGCAATTTTAACAACTGGGATAATGAAACGCATCCATTGTTTGTGCGACAGGATAATTCGGGCATTTGGGAAGGGTTCATACCTCGCATGCAAAAGGGTGAAGTATATAAATACCATATCCATGGTTATAAAGGGAGCCGGCAGGATAAGGGCGATCCGTTTGCATGGTTCTGGGAAAAAAGACCTGCCACAGCGTCAATTACCTGGACGCTGGAATATGAGTGGAATGATGATGCATGGATGAAAAACAGGAAGCGTAACAATGCACTGGAGGCCCCCTGGAGTGTATATGAAGTACATTTGGCAAGCTGGATGCGGCCCAACAGGAACGATGAAGAAAGCTATAATACCTATGCTCAAATTAAAGAACGGTTGGTGCCTTATATAAAAGAAACCGGGTTCACCCACGTGGAATTTATGCCGGTAATGGAACATCCTTTTGATGGATCCTGGGGTTACCAGGGAGCAGGATATTTTGCTCCCACATCCCGTTTCGGCGATCCGCAGGGCTTTATGGAACTGGTAGATGCATTGCACCGCGAAGGCATAGGTGTGATCCTGGATTGGGTGCCTTCGCATTTCCCATATGATGCACATGGCTTATTTATGTTTGATGGCACCCATACCTACGAATATGCAGATATGCGCAAAGGGTTTCACCCCGACTGGAACAGCTATATATTCAACTACAAAAGGGGAGAAGTAAAATCATTTTTGATCAGCAGCGCCAGGTATTGGCTTGATAAGTATCATGCCGATGGAATTCGGGTTGATGCTGTTAGTTCTATGCTCAAATTGAATTATTCCCGTACAACGGGGCAATGGGAGCCCAATGAATATGGGGGTGATGGCAACATTGAAGCAATAGCTTTTATTAAGGACCTGAATGAAACCATTTTTCGCGACTTTCCCGATGTGCAAACCATTGCAGAGGAAGCTACAGACTGGCCGGGTGTTAGCAAGCCCACTTTCGAAGGTGGACTTGGCTTTGGAATGAAATGGATGATGGGGTGGATGCACGACACACTGGACTATTTTAAATTGGATCCTATACACCGGCCTTATCACCAGGATAAGTTTTCTTTTAGCATGATGTACTATTATGATGAGAATTTTATGCTTCCCCTGAGCCACGACGAAGTAGTGCATGGCAAAAGTCCTATGATATATAAAATGCCAGGCGATGACTGGCAGAAGTTTGCCAACCTGCGCCTGTTGTATTCTTATATGTTTACTCACCCCGGCGGTAAGCTGCTTTTTATGGGGGATGAGTTCGGGCAAACCAGTGAGTGGAATTATAAATCGGAACTCGACTGGTATTTATTGCAGCACGACAGCCACAGGCTGTTAAAAGACTGCGTTGGCGATTTGAACCGCCTGCTGCGCAGTGAACCTGCTTTATATGAAAACCAGTTCAATATCTACGGATTTGAATGGATAGACCTGAATCACAGGCCCGAAAGCGTAATTGTTTATCGCCGAAAAGGAAAGAAGCCCATTGATGATGTGCTTGTTGTTTTAAATCTTACACCTGTGGCGCGCCGCAACTGGAAAATACAGGTGAAAGGGAAGCAGGAATGGAAAGAGATTTTTAATAGTGACGCAAAAAAATACTGGGGAACCGGCGATGTATTTAATCCCCATGTTGAAACAGTTGAAATTGACAAAAAAAACCGGGTTCTTGAGCTCAACGTTCACCTGCCTCCCCTCGCAGCAGTTGTTTTTAAATAGTTGTGAAAAAGCTGTCAGCCGTCAGTCTATCAGCAAATATCGTTGATGCTGTGTCTTGTCTTTGATAGACTGACAGCCGACTACCCATAGCTCACAGCTGCTTACAGTTTCACATTTATCCCTACCAGAAAATTCCTGCCCGCCATGGGGAAATAATAATTTTCATTTACCAGTGCTCCTCCGGAAATATAGCTGTACGTATAACCGTTGGGCTCGTATTTTTTATTGAAAAGATTGTTCACCTGCAATACCAGGTCAATTTCACTGAACAACAATTTGTTCAACGTATATATAGCCCTGAAATCCTGCACATAAAAAGCATCCAGTTTTCTTGCTTCATTGCCGGTATTATCAAGGTATTGCTTGCCGGCGTATTTGCTTAAAAAGCTGATCTCCCAGTTTTGCAATGGCATAAAGCTGATAGCAGTGCTACCGGTAACCGAAGGAGAAAAAGAGATATCGCTTTCGCTGTAGGTTTCAGATTTCTGAGTGCCATTATCATAATCATCATACCACGCAACAAAATTTTTTACCTTGTTGCGACTGAAAGCAATATTGCCCGCGGCATTCAGCCATTGAACAGGTTCCCATTTGGCCTGCAGTTCAATACCCATGCGGTAGCTGTCGGGAATATTGGTGCGAACGTATGCGCCCACATCATTTATCTTGCCGGTTAATACCAACTGGTTATGATATTTCATATAATAAAAAGATGCACCCCAGTTGAATGTGTGGTTTTTTTGTTCAACTCCCAGCTCAATATCATGCAGGGTTTCGGGCCGGGGCTGTTGTTCGGCGCCTGCTTCAAAATCGTCCCGGTTGGGTTCCTTATTGGCCAGGGCATACGAAATATAGCCCGACCAGCTTTGGCTGGTATAGCTTATTCCCGCTTTGGGATTGATAAAATGATACGTATTGCTCACAAACAATGCGGGATTATCCCTGAACCCATCCAACTGGTATCTTACGTTCCGGTATTGTATATCGCCGAATACTTCAAGATTGGACGTTAATCTTTGCTGAAGCTTCGTATAGATATTAAGATCTGTTTTAAAGGCATCGAGGTCATACCATTGGTAATCCCTGGGAATACCCGTCTCGGCCCAGGCGATTTTTCCATAATGATTTCCATCATACCGGTTCCACCCGCCGCCGGTTATCCATTGCGTACCCTTATTTTTATACTGAAGCGAAAAAATTCCACCGTAATAATAATTATCGAGCCATAGTTGTCGTACAACATCAGTATGGGTTATTATAGAATCACCAATGGTTAAGTTCGGTAATCCAAAATCGGTAAACTTCCGCGAAGCTTTATATTGCTCATAGTATCCTTTGCCGCGGCTCAGGAATGCCGCTACATTAAAGCTCAGGCGATCATTTATGCCCTGGTTATAAAACAACTGGTAATGATCCTGCTGGTAATTATCGGTCTCATTTTCGTAGGGTTCACCCGGCTTTTCTGTTCCTGCCGAATTGTAAGTACGGTTGATTTTTAAAAGGCTTTCCGGCACGCCGTTCCAGGCCTGATAGGTTTTTTCTTTCCCGGAAAAAACGTTCAGCCTTAGCGAGGCTTTCCCGGAAAAATAAGCAGTAGATAAATAGAACGATTTCAGGTCGCTGCCAGCCCGGTCTATATAGCCATCGCTCTTCAGTGAAGAAAGTCTCGCATCCACTGTAAAATGATCATCTATCAGGCCTGTACCGGCTTTCAGTGTATTTTTCCAGGTATTGAAAGAGCCGTAGCTGTTATTGCTTTCCGCATAAGCTGTTTAAATGAACTCATTGGTGGTCATATTAATGGTGGCGCCAAAAGCACCCGCGCCATTGCTGCTGGTACCAACTCCGCGTTGTACCTGTATGCTGTTCACCGATGAAACAAAGTCGGGCAGGTCTACAAAAAAGCTCCCCTGCGATTCTGCGTCATTATAGGGGATGCCATTGAGCGTTACATTGATCCGGGTAGCATCCGTACCCCTTATCCGTATGCCTGTATATCCTACCCCATTCCCCGCGTCGGAGCTTACAATAACAGAGGGGAGCTGGTTGAGTACAAAAGGAAGATCCTGACCCGTATTTGCTTTTTCTATCTCTTTTTTCGACAGGTTGCTTTTGGTGAATGGCGCTCTTTCACTTGCCCGTACTCCTTTTATTTCAATGGGTTGCAGCATCAGATTGATCCTTTCCAATACAATGTTTGCTGGAGAGAGTGAAGGTACCTGTATGGTTTCCCGGATCGCTTTAAAACCAATAGAGCTTACCGTTATCGTATAGCTACCTTCTTTGAGGTGATTAAAGTAGAAGTCACCATTTTCGTCTGAAACCGCATTCCTGTTTCCCGACAAACCAATGCTGGCGTTGGCAACAGGCTGCCCTGAGTCTTTTTCTACAATTTTTCCATGAAGCGGGTGCTGTGCAAAAGCTGTAATAGCAACTGCCAGCATCATCAATAGCGAAAATACTTTTTTCATTTTCTGTTTTTGTTATCGGCTGCCGACGTGCATACTTTTTTTAATGCACTCACCTGTCGTTGGCCGGGTTTACAAAAACAGGAAAGGAGAGATGTGAGGACTCGTCCTTCCCTGCGCAGGCATTACCCTGATCAGGTTCTACGGGTTTGATCTCAGTCTTGCCCCGCTGTAAGCGAAACAAAACACCCCGGGAATCACTGAGGTTAAACAAACTTTAACCACGGTTGTTTGTGGTGCAAAGTTAAGGGAGTTTTAAAATATCTTCCAAATTGTGTAACTTTTGTTCCCTGCCATCGTATAACAATGGTTGGTAATACAGATCAGGCACTATTTGCTTCTGTTGACAAAAAACTTAAAAAGCTTCGCAATGAAGAAAATATTATTGCTTGCATTATGCGCCGTTTTCGTTTTGGCAGCCGGTGCCCAGGATGACAAGGTATTTGTAAATGATAAAAATGCCCGGCCCAGGGATGTAAAAGGTCCCTTTTCTGCCATTTCTGTTTCGGGCTCTATTGATTTGTATTTATCGCAGAGCGATGAGGAAGTAGTGGTAGTTAGCGCGGCTGAAACCAAATACCGCGACCGGATCGTTACCGAAGTGGTAAACGGGGAACTTAAAATACACTATAACGATAAAGGATGGTCATGGGCAGGTGGCAGTAAAAATTTAAAAGCCTATGTTTCCTTTAAAACGATCCAAAAGCTGTCGGCCTCAGGCGCCTCCGATATTTATGCAAATGGTGTGATAAAAGCAGATGCGTTAAAAATAGATATTTCGGGTTCGAGCGATTTTAAAGGAGCCGTGGATGTTGATCATCTGAGTCTTGAACAAAGTGGCAGTTCCGATTCCCGGATCAGTGGCCGGGCGCAGAATGTAAAAATTGAGGTAAGTGGCGCCAGTGATGTAAAAGGATACGACCTGGTTGCCGGCTATTGTGAGGCCAGCGCCAGCGGCGCCAGCGATATACAAATTACTGTAGAAAAAGAGCTTACCGCCAGCGCCAGCGGTGCCAGCGACATCTATTATAAAGGGCAGGGTATAACCCGCAATATCAAAAGCAGCGGCGCCAGCTCGGTAGCGAGGAGGGATTGAGGGGGAATGTTTTTCGGAAAAATACCTTTTGGTACCCTTCTCATTATACGTATGTTTGATTCATTTTATAAATGAATATTTTGATTAGACCGGGTGTGTCTTCTCGTTATTCTTGATAATATGACCGATGTGGACATCTGAAAAGATGTCTTTTTTTGTTCATATTTGCATTTCAAAAGGATACATATCTTTAAAACAGAGCAAATGGTAATTGGTAAAGGACTGGTAGCGAAAGTATTTGAAACTTATAAAACAGATAATCGTTTCTTAATTTTTGCTTCCGGTGTTTCGGATTCAACGAATACAGATAAAAATGCATTTGACAGAGAGAAGCGATTATTAATAAAAAGCATGAAAGAGCATGAAGAAAAAATATTTATTTATTTCAGTACTTGCAGTATTTATGACACGGTTTTGAGTAAAACACCTTATGTATTGCATAAGCTGGAAATGGAAAGAGTGATTTCTGCTTTACACAAACGTTACCACATTTTCAGAGTTTCAAATTTAGCAGGTCGTTCACCTAATCCACACACTGTATTGAATTTTTTTGTTCAGCATATTTTATCAGGCACTCCTTTTTTTTTATGGAACAATGCCTCAAGGAATATTATTGATGCAGATGATGCTTTTTTAATTTGCAATTATATTCTTCAGGAAAGCAACTCATATAAAAGAGTGACTAACATAGCCAATACGGCTAATTATGATGTAAAAGTTATTGTAAGGGAGATTGAGCTTTTTTTTCAGAAGAAAGGCAATTATACATTTGTTGAAAATTTCAGTCACCCCGAAATAGATGTTTCTGCAATACAAAGTATAATTTCAATGCTTAATATTAAATTTGACAACGATTATTTAAAAAAGGTCATAAATAAGTACTACGCAGCTAATGACATATAAACAGGCAAAATTGAAACTTGCTGCGGAACATGCATTGATGTTTCCTTTTGTAATGCTGGGAAAATTTTTTGGGCTTCTGTTTCCTCTAAAAACCAGTCATCACCTTTTTCTTTTTTTCCCAAACGGGGATATTGGTGGATCACCAAAAGTTAATATTGATATTACTGAATGTGTGAAAGACACGCAACCTCTTATTATATTTTCTAAAAAACCTAAGAATAATCAATTCTATAAAAAGTTTAGAGAGACTGGGGTAAGAATAATTGATCTTGCGCCATATATTGACAATAAATTTTTTCATTTTTTAAATTTTATTTTCCGTGGCGTAATTGCGACCTGGGTGCACAGGAACCCGCAGTCGGTAATATTTGGTGGTGAATGCATGTTTTTTTATAAAATGCTTCCCCATGTAAAAAAAACGGTTAAGTGTGTTGAATTAAGCCATTTGCCAACCTGGCTCAATTATAATATCGGATTTATTGACCGGATTGATAAGAGGATATTCAGTACACTTAAGTTAAAAGAACAGGTAATAAAACAATATGACGAAAATAAGCTCGATGATGTTTTTTATGAAAAATTACTGTTCATTGACAACGCGGTAGATATTCCTTCGGTTTCAACTACGGAAAATGATACACTTGAGGTGGTTTTTATAGGAAGAGGTGCACCACAAAAAAGGGTGCATTTGATTGCAGAAATTGCCGGGAGAATGTATGGGTCAGGCGATAAAGTTCATTTCTCTTTTGTGGGGGATGTAGAAAAAATAATCAACCCGGAAGATTTTCCTTTTTCTGAATTCTATGGAAATGTAAATGATGAGTTGCTGATGGACAAAATATACCGACGATCTGATGTGCTGATTCTTACTTCTGCATTTGAAGGGTTGCCGATAGTGATCATGACCATGATGGCCCACGGCAAAGTTGTGTTATCAACTGCAGTAAACGGCATACCAGATTATATCGAACACATGAAGAGCGGATTGCTGATTTACGAGACCGAAGAGGATAAAATAGTAGACAAGGGTGTAGAATTATTAAGACTTTTACTGCTGCAACCCAATATTAAAATGGAACTTGGAAAGAGAAGCCGGGAAGCCGCAATAGAAAAGTTCAGCAGAACTGTATTTTGTAAACAATATAGAGAAGTCTTAAAGTAGTTGCTATTTTAAAAAAGGCTTATTATACAACTGACGGAATTTTCTAAAAAGATATCGCATCGGCTTGCTGCTGTCGATCAGTAATGCCGCTTTCATCTCCACATTATTTGTGATTGAATAGGATGGGTTACCGGAGATCTGTTTGCATTCTTTTTCAAAAGCAGCTACGGTCTGAGATACGGTTATCCCATCTCTTTCCGGCAGGGGGTATCTTAACATTTTATGACAAATGCTTTTACAAAAATGGGCAATAAATGCCGGCGCATTTTCTTTGATGCCCACTTGCAGATCCGGATCATTCATTAGTTGCTTTAAAAAGCTGGTAAACTCTTTTAAAGCCTTATAATAAATTACCGGATCAGCCATTTGAGAAGTATTCTGGTGCAGCCTGTATTTGAAGGCGGGAGTTTCAGCAACTGCAACGCTACCTTTCTGTGCTATAGAAAACCATAATGCATAATCCGCAAACATTAATTTGGGAAAAGAGGGGATCCCGTTAAGTGTGTTATATAAATCAGAACGAAACATAAACCCTGTGCCATTAATATCTATTGTTCTTTGCAAAGCTTTTCCGATAAATTCACTGTTCTCCATAATTGAGTTCATACGTAAGCAATCCCGTATTTTATTTCCCTTTGCATCAATAAATATGAAATGTGTTTGGTAAAGGCTTGCATCTTTATTCGCATCAATGAGTAAATTCATTACTTCAAGATATTGGGGCATCAATACATCATCATGACCGATCAAGGTCATGAATTTATTTTTGGGGATATCCAAAGCCCTGTTCCAGTTATCTTCTATTGTCAATGGTTTTACGGAAGGGAATATTTTTATCCGGGTGTCTTTTAGTGATGCTAACCATTCGCTTGTTCCATCACTACTTTTATTGTCGAGTATTAATAAATCAAAATTTTGTAGCGTCTGAGAAAGCACGCTTGCTACACATTCCTTAATGTATTCGCCACCATTATGAACCGGTAGTATAACACTGAATTTGTTCATCTTCCTTTAAGCAATTTCATGAAGTCATCTTTCTGCTATAAATTTCAGATAAGGCTCAATGGCTTTATCAAAGCTGTAAAACTTGGCTGCCCTAATGCCATTTTCAACATAAAATCTATAATTTTCTCTGATTTTGGAAACCGCTTTGTGTATTTCTTCGGGGCTCAAATCATCTATCAACATGCCACATTGAAATTCATTTACAAACTTAAAACCTATAATATTGCTGGCTACAACAGGTACTCCGGCAGCAAGATATTTAAACATTTTTCCCGATGGTGCGGACGCGTAATTAAAGTAATTATCGCGAATTACCGGCACATTAAAATTATAAAAGCAGAAACCTATTTCAAAATGTGATAAAGATTCCACCACCTCATCATTTTCAAGATATTTTCTTTTTAGAACCAACCGCTTCTGATCCAGGAGGTGTTTGTAGTCATTATTCACCCTGTCAATATCTTTAGGCATGATAGCGCCTTGTACTGTCAGCTTTTCATCATTATATGTGTTTATATAATCCAGGCAATGGTAAAAGCCCAGCTCATCGTACGCAGAGCCTCCATAGATAAGCCCGTTACGCACTTCTTTAACAACGTCTTTATATATAGGGGCATTTTGAACAAAAAAGGTTTTTATCTGTTTGTCTTTAAATAAATACCGGTAACGTTCAATACTCTGTATTAACACGCAGTTAATGTAATTTAAGTTTATTAAGGGCAAATGTTTTTCATCTATTGTTAACTCAAGTGACAGAAAATCTGTTTTTACTTTTAACAGGGAGCAAAAAACAGCATTCAAAATATCTACGCTAATAATAGCCTTATATTGGTGTTTCTTTATTGTTTTTTTTACAAAGAGAAATTTAAAAAAGTATTCTTTGTAGTTTAGGTTGTTTTTTTTGAAAAGCCTTGCTTCTCTGTTAAATAATGATGCAAGTTGAAATAATATCCAATAAAAATATCGTCCCTTTACATGGTAAAATTTATGATACAGCACATTTCGATTCTCTAATTTTTGATTATTGAAACTATGGGGACGCTCCGCTGTAATTGTTACGTCATATTTTTTTTGCAACTCATCATATAACTGTATTACAGTTGGAGAATAGGCAATGTGTTCCCCATTAAATAAGATCAGTATTTTTTTTCTTTCATTACTCATTCATCATCATATTTGCCAATTGATAAAAATTGATTTTCGGCTCCCAGCCTATTCCTTTTATTACTCCGGGGTTGCTGAGTAATATCCTGTATTCAGGAATATAATGATTTTGAAGCACTACATAATTTTGCCATTGCAGTTTCTTTAAGGAAAAGCACAGCTCTAACCAATCTTTTATTGTATAAGCTTTTCCGCTGCCGATTACTGCTTCTGATATCATATCCTGATTTACCAATTCCCATACAGCATCTACCACGTCTCCTGCATAATTGAATTCTTTTTGTACTTCAATGTCTCCCAAAATCAGTTTTTCCGTACTACCCGATGCTATTCTTTGAACGGCACGGACTATTTTTTGATTAACATGTTGTTCCGTTCTTAACGGGCTGTCGTGATTAAAAAAGTAGCCCACATATACTTTTAATCTAAAAGCTTTGATATAGTATCTGGCAGCATAAACAGAATGGATGCGCGCTATGGAATAAGGGCTGCTGGCCTCGAATTCAGTCGCTTCATCAATGGGAAGGTTCTTATTTTTGAATTGCATCGCACTTCCCGAAATAAACACACGGGTTAGCGGAGAAAATAATTTTATACTTTCTAAAATATTGATGGTGCCCGTGGCAATTGTTTCATGGTTTTCAAAAAGAAACTCATGTTTTGTGCTGGACCGGGCTGCGAAGTGAAAAATGTAATCAGGTATATTTTCCTTAATAAGCTTTTGTACAAAATGGTAGTCACTTACTGATCCGCAGATCGCCGCATTGGTTCTGGACACATTGATTACTTCAATGCCCAAATTGCTAAGCAATAGATTAAGGTAAAAGCCGTCCTGGCCATTTGAACCAAAAATAAGTGCCCGCTGTATTTTACTCATGTCAGAAGTTAAGCAAATCGCTACGGCAAAAAATAGTGTTTATATGTGTATCTGCATAAGCAAAATATCCTTTACTATGCATATAATCATTAATCTCAGTTATTTTTTTTTCCGTATTATCAAGGTACCCAAATGTAATGGTCTCCACGCAAATCACCTCGGGTTTGAATCTTTCAAAGTCAATAGATTGTAATATCTCAAGATCCAAGCCTTCTACATCAAGTGAAATAAAGTTAGGATAGGGTTTAAAATGATCTTTCATTATTGTGTTGATGTTTGTAAGGGGAACGGACAATGTGCGATAATCCAATCCTGAATCTTTTTTTCTAATGTCAGCTTCTTTTTTAGAAAATGTGCTCCAGCCATTCATCAAACCCGGAAATAAATAGAAGCTGGCATTTTCCTGGTCATTAATGCCAATACCTATATTAAGAATAGTGTCCTTGGGACGTTGCTTCTTAATTGTTTTTACCATTTCAATATCCGGCTCTATACAAACTCCCTTACAGCCTTTTTTGTAAAATCCATATGTGTTGTTGCATATTTTGGGCTGATTGGTGCCAATTTCAAGATAAGTTGGGTTGGATATTTTGAGACTGCTAAACAAATATTCAATTATTAAATCTTCTCCTGTTTGTGAATAAGATGCTTTTGCCTTCATGAAAACTACGTCCAATCCCTTACCGCATTTTCTTAAAAACCTTTTCAAGTTCATCTTAGTATTTGCATTGTGAGTTGTAAAATGTTACTCTTTAGCGTTTAAATATTTCTATTGCAGGGATCGGAAAAATAAATCCTGTGCCTTTTGATAAAGCTTCATGCTCTCTTTCTATAAATTCATTTTTGAAATGCCAGGGCAGTACCAGGTAATAATCAGGGTTCATTGCCCTGCTCTCAGCTTCACTGATAATGGGGATATTTGTTCCCAATGTATAAGCTCCGTATTTATCAGGATTTCTTTCCGCAGCATAATCTACCAGCATATTATTGATATCGCACCATTGTAAAATAGTATTTCCCTTGGTTGAAGCACCATAAATATGCACTTTTTTCCCTTCTCTTTTTAGTTGCACAAGCAGGTCGTGTAATTCATTCTTTACTTTCTCAATTCTAAATTGAAACGCTACGTAGGGTTTATCGGTATCTAACTCCAGATCGAATTCTTTTTGCCGCACTTCATTCATCAGCTTATGGTTTTCCTGTTGATAATATAAGCCACTTTCAATATGGGTAGCATAGCAGCGAATGCTACCGCCATTAATGTCATTGAATGATATTTTGAAAATTTTCATCCCGGACATCGCTGCTATTTTTTCCAGTACTGCTAAACTGTAATATTCCAAATGTTCATGACAAATGGTATCATAACTATCCATCTCAAGCATGTGGGGCATATAGCTCATTTCAAAAATCCAAATACCTTCCGGTGCTAAAATGCGTTTTATATTCTTCACAAAGTCCACCGGGCTTTCTAAATCATAAAACATAGCAATTGAGGTTACAATATCAATTTTTGTGTCGCCTATTAATTTGCTGAGTTCGGCTGACGGAAAAATGTCCTGTACTACTGCCGCTCCTTTTACCTCCCGGGCAACATCGCTTGGATCGCACCCGAACTTCGTAAAGCCCTCAGGATAGTAACCAAATAAAGTGCCGTCATTACAACCTATATCCAGCACAGTTGCATCGTTTTTTTTGATGAGTGTCATAGCACTATCTGCAATCCCTTTTAAATGGGTGCGCATTGTTTGATTGGTACCGCTTCTGTACCAATATGCTGCATATAAAATATCAGAAGGAACACTATGCTCCATTTGTAATAACCCGCATGCATTCTCATCTATTTGAGGATTGCATCTTACTAAAGAGCAATTGATCTTACGCTGAGAAGGCATTTCTTTTCCCGGCTTTACAAAGGACCCCTGTAAATATTGAGGACCTAGGTTTATAACAGATGTTAATGATGCTGAGCCACAAACCCTACAGGTGGTTCTCTTGCGAATATGCATATATTAATTCATTTTATTTATGATTTGCTTTAATAGACTGTTATCCCCCCAAAAATGCATTGGCTCATAATCGGGATAAGGATAATAGCCCAAATTTAATTTTATAATTGCATTTCTGGATTGCAGGTATTGCTGCACCACTTGCTTTACCGTAACAGGTATACCGCTGCAACAATTAATGATGCCGGAAACCTTTGTTTGTAAAGCAATATCAACAATGTACTCCGCTACTTTCTCAACATGTAAAAAATCCCTGGTTTGTTCGCCTCCGCTCATATTGAATATTTCGTCGCCTCTGTCAAGCGCCTGCTGAAGTTGCGAAAGTAAGGATTTTGCATTTTGCCCTTTCCCAAACATGTAAAACAGCCTGATCCACTTGTATCCAAAAGAATAGCTTTCTTTTAAATCTTCAATAAACATTCTGAGCTCATTTTTTGCCTGTGCATATGCATTCCGCGGTAAGGGTTGCATAGCTTCTGATAATTTCCCCTCTCGCATTCCATATTCCAAACAGGTGCCGGTTATATTGATGTTTTTTAAACCGTTTCTGATTATATTTTCAAGGAACGTTTTATGCCTCGGCAGGTTTTGTTTGAGATGGAAATCATCCTTATAATTTGGAAGTCCTTCCCAGCTCAGATGAATCATAATATCCGGCTTGCCAAAGAACTCAAAATAGTTTTTGCTTTCTTTTAAGGATTTCAGATCAAGCGGAAGATATTCTGCTTTAGTAAACCAGTTTTTTTGTTTGGCGGTAGCCTCATTACCTGAACTGGCAATAACATGGTAATTCCTTTTCAATAATGCTTCTACTACGTAATTTCCTATAAACCCTGTTGCCCCGGTTACCAATACTTTTTGCATACACTAGTTAATTATTTGTAAAGACGGTACTGGTATTACAAATGCTCCATTCCATTTCTTTATATAGGAAAGCTGTGTTGTTATTTCATCTTTTAGATTCCAGGGAAGTATGATAACATAGTCTGGCTTGTGGTTCTTTAAATATTCTTCGTTCATTACCGGTATATGACTTGCAGGCAACCATTTGTTTTGCTTGTGTGGGTTTGCATCTGCAACATAGTCAATAAGATCGTTTTTAATACCACAATAGTTGAGTAAGGTATTGCCTTTTGCTGCAGCACCATAAGCAGCTACTTTTTTATTATTACGCTTACAAGTTATTAAAAAATCAGTGAGATCGAGCTTTACTTTCAGCGCTTTCGCCTGGAACCCGTTATAATAGTCGGGGCTATTCAATCCCTTTTCTGCTTCTTTTTCCAAAAGCGCAGTGACATTTGCCGTAACTTGTTTACCGGCATCTTCAACGTGTTTGGCATAAATCCTTAAGGACCCGCCATGTGTTGGGATCTCTTCCACGTCAAATAATTCTAATCCCTGCGAAGAAAATATTTTTTGCACTGTGCCAAAAGAGAGATAAGAAAAATGCTCGTGATAAATGGTGTCAAACTGGTTATTATCTACCAGTTGCATCAGGTGGGGAAACTCCATGGTAATAACCCCTGCCGGAGCCAGTATTATTTTCATCCCTCCAACAAAATCAAGTATATCGGGAACATGTGCCAATACGTTATTGCCTAATAAAAGATCTGCAGATATATTTTTTGAAGCGAGCTCCTTTGCTAATCTTATACCAAAAAAATCCACAATGGTTTCTATTCCTTTTTTAACGGCTACTTCTGCTGTATTTGCTGTAGGTTCGATGCCCAGGACCGGCACATTTTTCTCACGAAAGTATTGTAAAAGATAACCATCGTTCGATGCTAACTCTATAACCTTTGAAGCGTCATTTAAACCGAAATTTTTGATCATTTTATCTGTATACGCTCTGGCATGCGTTAGCCAACTGGTTGAATAAGATGAAAAATATACATAATCACTATTAAAAATTGCATCAGATTTTTTGTATTCATTAACCTGTACCAAAAAACATTTGTGACAGGTGTATATTTTGAGCGGGTAAAATGTTTCAGGTTCGTTTAACTGCTCTTTGGTTAAAAAAGAGTTGGAAGCAGGCGAGTTAATAAGGTCAATAAAAATATGGTTAAGCTCTGTTTTACAAAACCTGCATTGCATAACTTAGATCCCTTTAAAATTGTTATTAAGATATGGATGAGCGGAGTCTTTCACCGAGATGACGCTAACGGGTAACGGCCACTCAATTTTAATCAGCAGATCATCATATTTTATACCGCCTTCAGCGCCGGGAGTATAGTATTCAGAATGATGATACAACAATTCTGCATCGTCAGACAGAGATTGAAAGCCATGAGCAAAACCTTCTGGTATGTATATCATCTTTTTATTTTGTGCTGATAGCTCAATGGCAAACCATTTCAAAAATGTGGGAGAATCTTTTCTTAAATCTACAATCACATCAAACACTACTCCGGCAATGCACCTGATCATTTTGATTTCCCTGTACGGCGCGACCTGGTAATGCATTCCGCGGATGGTTCCTTTTTTTGTTGTAAATGAATGATTCATCTGCACCCATTCTTTGTTATGATTAATTTTTTCAAATTCTTTTTTACAAAAATACCGTGCAAGCCAGCCCCGGTTATCGATGAATCGCTCCGGTTCTATAATATAGCTACCTTTTAATGGAGTGGAAGAGAAGATCATAAAGCAAGATACGTATTGATTTGCCGTAGTGTACAATCCTTTTTTTTACTATCCGGTTGCTTGTACCAGTTTATTGTCCAGTCAATCGAGGATGCAGCATCCAACTTTGGCCTCCACCCCAATTCAGTTTGGGCTTTGGTTATATCAAGCTGTAATAGACTGGCTTCATGTGGCTGATATGAGCCGGATGCATCCGTCCAGCTACCGCTGCCCCATTTGTCAATTGCTTTTTCAACAAGCGCCTTAACGGTTAAGTGGTCTCCGGGCAAAGGCCCGAAATTAAAAGCTGTGGAATATTTCCCGGCATCTTCGTTCACTAACCCCCCTAACAGCAAGTAACCGGTTAAGGGTTCTAACACATGCTGCCACGGACGTACGGATGTAGGATTGCGCACAATGATATTTTGACGGGATTGCAATGAGCGGATGATATCCGGTATGATCCTGTCTGTACTCCAGTCTCCGCCACCAATCACATTGCCTGCTCTTGCGCTCGCTAACGATTTTTGATGTTCATTAAACTTGCCGACATTGAAGAAGCTCTTTCTGAAAGAGCTTACTACCAGTTCGGTGCATGCTTTACTGGCACTGTAAGGGTCGTAGCCACCCAGTATGTCCTCTTCTTTATAGAGAATATGTTGTTCTTTATTTTCGTATACTTTATCAGTAGTGATAACAACAGTAGTACATTTTTTCCGTAATAAAGAAATGCATTCAAGCAGATTGGCAGTACCGGTGACATTTACTTCAAAAGTTTCGGCCGGGATTTTATAGGATCGACGAACGAGGGACTGGGCAGCCAGGTGAAAGATATAATCAGGCTGATACGCTTCTATCTCTGCCTGTAATCTTTCTTTATCCTTTATATCGGCTATAATGCTTTCAGAAAGATTTTTTGCCTCAGTAATATTAAATAATGAATATTCAAATTCAGGTGCCAATGCATAACCCTTAACCTTTGCACCCAATTCATGCAACAGCAACAACAACCAGGTGCCTTTGAATCCGGTATGCCCCGTTACAAAAATTTTTTTGTGTTTATAGAAATCCGTAAGCGAAGCTTTACTTACCATATTTTCCATTTTGCCGCTTTGTTTTTCCACATGGCTTCTAATTCAATTTTATCACGCATAGCATCCATGCATTTCCAGAACCCCGTGTGCTTAAAAGCCACCAATTCATTATTATTGGTGAGGTTTTCCAGAGGCTCATCTTCCCACATCATTTCATTCATATCGTCTGCCAAATATTCGAATACTTCGGGCTTCAGTACAAAAAAGCCTGCATTGATCCATTTGCTTTCATCTTTTGCTTTTTCTTTAAAAGACGCTACCTCGTTGTTCTTACCAATATCCATGCCGCCAAAACGGGCCTCAAGCTGAACTGCAGTAACAGTAGCTATTTTAGCATGGGATTTATGAAATGCCACAAGATCATCAATATTTATATCGGCTACTCCATCGCCATAGGTCAGCATAAAATCTTCATTACCTATATACTGCTGTACCTGTTTTAAACGTCCTGCAGTTTTGGTAGTGCTGCCGGTTTCTATCAGTGTAACCTTAAATGCTTCTGAGTGAGTGCCAAGCACCTGCATTTTATTATTTGCTATATCAATAGTTATATCAGAATTATGAAGAAAATAATTCATGAAATATTCTTTAATCACATATCCCTTATAACCAAGACAAACAATAAAATCATCGAACCCATAATGGCTGTATATTTTCATGATATGCCACAAAATCGGCTTGCCACCTATTTCAACCATTGGCTTTGGACGTGTATCCGTTTCTTCAGCTATGCGGGTGCCCAGTCCGCCTGCAAATATTACAACTTTCATATACATATAAGATTACACAAAACTAAAGGATTTATATTATTACCGCCGGTTTGTGTCTTTTTGAACGGAAGTTATAACTTTTAATGGAAGAAGATACCCTCTTTGCAATTTAGGCAACCTGGAATTGTTCACTACTGCTGTAAAATAGTGTGAAACCTCCTATAGTTTGATAAATTTAATAGTATGCGTTTCTCCGCTTCGGTTTCTCAATATTGCAAAATAGAGTCCTCTGTTAAGGTTAAATACTGGTATAACTAAAGAGGTTAAGTTAGCAATTTTCTTTATTGCTAATCGTTGCTCGCCTTTTGAGCTGAATATTTCAAGGGTTTCCCATTGCATTGATGGATCTAAAGAGTCAAGAACGAATTCATTCATCACAGGATTGGGAAATATATAGGCGGACCGGCCCGAAAGATCAGGGGCAGATGGATTGACTATCAGAGTAGCAGTATCGCTTAAAATGATCATTGGAATTACGCAAAGCGCTGTATTTGCAACAATACAAGCTATTTTTACGCCGGAACTATCAGGTTTGTATTCTAAAGTAGAGCTGGTTGCTCCAGGTATTAAATTATAATTATTCTGTGGCTTTATTTCAATCCATTGGTAGGTGACGCTTGCTCCAACAGGCGAGTAGGATACCGAAAGTAGTGCACTCTGTCCTTCGGCAATGGTGGTTTCTCCTGAAATGGTAGCCCTCGCATATTGTGTAGGTTTAACATCAAAGGTTATTGTGTCGCTTGTTACAGTAAATGGGTTGTTACACAAGTTAATACTTGTAACTTGTACGAATAGCTGATCGTTTGTTTTAAGCGTACTATTAATGTATATATCCGAGTTATCTCCTGCCTCTATTCCATTAAGCAGCCATGTATATTTGGGAGAAGACCCCAGGTTGTTTGTTAATGCATTGAATTGAATAGTAGATGCCGAACAGGCTAAATTATTTCCATAGGGTGATATTAACTTCACAGATGGAGAGGGAGTTTCCTTTACTAATAGTATTATTGGATTGCTTACAGCAGTTGATTCCGTAACACAATCTGAGCTGCTTGTTAAGATTACACTAACTTCATCTCCGTTTGTAAGTTGAGCAGATTTAAATTCATTGCTGTTGACTCCCACATTTTTACCGTTTACCTGCCATTGATACGATGGGGTGTCCCCTCCATTAACAGCATGAGCTGTAAATATAACTTCTTCTCCTTTGCAAATATCGGTGTCGTTTGCTGACAGGCTTACTGCAGCATGTTGAATAGCATTGGTGTTTATGATGGCAATGGGTTTGCTGGCAAATTCACCACAGGCTGTTTTACCGATAAGCCTGTAGGTTCCTGTGCCGTTTGTTATGAGGCTTGTATCATTGGTGTTCCCAATGTTGGCCAAATCCTTTTGCCACTGCAATTGCTGGAAAGTGCCGGCAACAGATGCTGTAAGTGTAACAGATTCGCCGGGGCAAAGAAATAAGCTATCTTCCATTAAGTTATTAATGGACAACGATGGAATTATCTCGTTCCCGTTACTGCAGGGGATGGCAGCGTAGCTGCCAATATCAACCGGAGAGTATTCGTTCCGTTTTTTTCCATCAATGTCGGTTTGAATATTTAATGCAGAGGTGATTCCGGCGTTATTGGCAATACTTCCACTGGCCAGATGGAGATCAAAACTTGTGCTGTCGCCTATCGGATTTATATACGAGGGGTCCCCAACGAAGCTTCCATTATCGCATTTGCATTCCTGTTGGTAAGCTTTTAACATAGACGGCACTGTGTTATCGGTAGCTGAGTACCATATATTCTTTGCACTTATTGTTGTAAAGTTATCAGTATACATATATATATGTTTGGAAACCACGTTTGGCATTATTTCCCTGTCTATTTGAATAATATTATTGGTTACATATATTTTATTCTCTCCCTGAGCGTAAGGAGCAACTCCTATACCTGCAGCCTCATAAAGGGTATACCCCCCGATATAAATTGAATTATGCTCTACATAGGCAAGTGGATTGCCTATGCCTGCGCGGCCAACTTGAATTGCCATCATATTGGTTCTGTTTGTATCAACATTATTTCCATACATGTCAATACCAAGCCGGATTGCATTGTTCCATATTTTTACTGTAGCGGCAGATGCAATGATCCCATGTAATTCATAAACTGACATAGAATCCACCTTTACCGGTGAAAATGAGTGGATTTTATTCCCGAAAACCTGTACCTCACCTGTTGTCGCCGCCCTGTCGTTATAACCCGTTCCGTAATCATGCACAACTATGCCGTAAATATGCCCGAATGGCCTTGGTTGGGCTTTTTGTAATCCCCTGCTATATAAGGCGTAGATGTTGTTATTTGAAATACTATTTATTTTTTGTGAGGTTAAGCTGGCGTTGATCGCGAAGACCGATTCACTTGCTTCAATATGGTGAAAGCTGTTGCCTTTAACAATTAAGTTTTCCGTATTACCCGTCAAAATACAATGAATCTGCGCCCCGCTGTAAACACCCCTGAACGTATTATTTTTTATTATGGAAGTCCTGGAATTTGTGTATATCAATTCTAACGTGCTTCCGAATGAATTTCTTTTTACATGGTTATCGCCTCCAAAATCATTGTTTTCCACGTAAAGCGTATCAGCCCCCACCGCTATAAAAGAGTTAGTCCCGTCGTTATTGGAAGGAGGGGAATAAATACCCGAAAAGTAATTATTGGTTATGCGTTTTACGCCACCCTTTAAATGAAGGAGTGAAAACCCATTTTTAAGCATTAGTGAAAATCCGGGATCATCTGAGCCAAAAATATTATGGTCAATAGTCACATCTCCCCCATCTGCATGAATCAACTTCGCGCTTCCCCGGGGATAAGGTATACTGATATTGCTGAACCGGTTGTTGGCGATATTCGCCTTTGCCGTAAATGATATATTCTGATAATATATGAAATGGTAATTATCCATTCCCGTGGAGTTAACGATGTACTGACCTGATCCCCACTTTGATTCGGCGCCTCCGAATAAGTTTTGTGTAATGTCAACGGATCCGATGTTAACCAGTTTGATACATCCTCCTCCATCGGAATATTCAATTGTCTGAGGCTGGTAAAACCGGTTACCCGAAATTAAAGTATTGGCTCCCCCATTTTCCATATAAATTGCCTGGCCGGAAAATCTGCTAAACTCGTTATTCGTTATGCTGGTGTTCCTGCTTCCCGAACCATCGTTTGAATAGATATATAGCAGTCTGGTTTTTGCATTAACTTCCTCCGCTGAAAAAGTGCAATGCGATATCGAAAAATAATTTACCGGCTTGGCTTGCTTCCCATTTTTAAACGTGTAGTATCCAATATCTATACCATTGCTATAGGGACCATAATGTTCCAGGGAGTTATTAATAACGATATTGCAGTAATGGATGCCACCCGAGTCCGCGCCATTTACGTATGAAATAAATCCCCATCTTGATGAACCAGGGTGCGAAAATGTGATATTTCTGGAACTTCCCATTCCCCCAGGTCTACCATCAAGAACAACGTGTTTTACGCTGTCAACCCAAAAAATGTCTCTTAAAGTGTCCATTTTCCAGCTAATATCGGCATCAATAGCCGGGCGTATCGTAATCTGTTTGATAAAAGGATTCTGCAATTCCTTATTAAAAGTAATAGGGTAGGTTTCAGATTCCGGCGAATAATTTTTCTGTAATTCAATGATCAGTTCTCCACCAATATGATTACAGTCTGACGCATCTTTTATTAAGGCCGTGATAGAAGGATAGTCTGCAGGAATTCTTATAATGCCGCTTATAAGCGGAGCCGGAGTTTGAATCTCTCCGTTAATAGTATCGGAATTTATAAACCCGTTTGTGGCAAATACTCTAAAGTTATAGTTGTGAGCAGGTTGAAGTTTTGAATAAAAATAATTATAAACGGATTTATTTGTTGGATCATCAGGGTATTCTTCTTTCTCAAGTGTGTAATTTATACCATCATCCGTTTTTTCCAAATAAATTAAAGTTTCGTTCGTTGCCTGATCGGTAAAACTCAAATTCAAACACCCCGGCTTAATATCTGAGAAGGTGATTGGTCCTGGCTTTGCTGGTTTAGCAGTATCAGGTAAAAATGTAAACCTGGCATTATCATCTATGGTAGCGCTGTTACCTGCTAATGAACCATAGTTTGCATATACAGTATCGAGTTCGCCTGGTAAAAGGACAGAAAGAATTTGATCCTTATTTAAAATGTTGGTTTTACAAAAAATCTTATAAAGATAAGTACTGCCATATCCCGTGAATCCGATAAGACCCTGATAAACAAATTGAACCCGACCAGTTCTTTCATGCAGCCAAACCTGAAATCTCATCGGCTCACCTGTTGGCTGAAACGCGCCATTAAATTCAATAATCATCCTTTTATTGGGAGCATTTCCGATGGATTTATATGTAGCAGAGGACCAGACGGTGCCATTGTAAAGGGGAACCAGAACCCTCGTTTCCTCAACGGGGTTGTTAGACGCTATAGGAGAGCCTAGTTTCACAAACCCATATGGCGAGACAAAAAGGCTATCAAAACTTTCGAGTCCAAATCTAAACCGGAAACCGTCAATCGGTATGGATGTTGAACTATAGATGGCGTTTCCTTCAAAGCTTATGGATTTCGCATCATTCATTACAACCAACTCTGTTGTGTCAACAATAAATTTAAAAGAATGCTTGTTCCAAACACTACTCTGGCCCTTTACATTGCCAGTGGCTAAAAAAGACAGCACCAGTAAAAAAATACTATATGGACATATTTGAATATTGACAACCGCAAGTGTTGATGACATCCAGGGTTTTTGAAGTGTTTTTACAGACATAGTAAGAGAATATAAAGAGGCGTAGCACCTAAGGTAAGCATTATCCCTTTTAAAAATTAAACCCTAATATTTTTTTCGATGGATATACAGGAATCATATCCTTTTGAGGCCTCTTTTCCCTGCAATCACCAAAATGGAGGTTGACATAAAGGGGATTTTTGTAGTATCATCCCTGAAGAAATTTTTTACCAGGAAGCGCTTCAGCTTCCCTTCTTTTAAAACATCCAGGGGCGCAGTGATATAGCTGCTGTGCAGCACTTCAAACCCGTTGCGTTCAAGCAGGCGTATGATCCTTCCTTGGGTATAAATGCGGGCATTGGCCCACCGCTCGTGTAAAAAACGGGGCAGCCACGAAAAAAAAGGAACGCGGTTCCAGGGCAACAGGGGTAGTTTGGCACCATGTGTTTCAAATAGCCACCATTTGTTGGGGACAGAGATGGCCATCAAGCCGTCATCTTTTAAAAGCTGCCGGTAAATGGATACGCTGTTCTCATCATGAA
>NZ_DAOMOZ010000014.1:11243-40616 GCF_035444585.1 Agriterribacter sp. | reverse complement strand
AAATGAAAAGCTGCATGAACGGCTTCTTTAGCGCTCGTGGTGTTTACCATTACTTCCACATCTTTGCCAAATGCTTCATGAATCATTCTGTTGTCGAGTCCCATGCACACAATGGCTTTTACTTTTTCTTTAACCAGTTCCAGCATAGTGCTGTAATCATTGCCTTTGTCAATTCCACCCAATATCAGTATTACCGGCTGATTGCTGCTTTCCAGGGCGTACCAGGTGCTGTTAACATTGGTGGCTTTGCTGTCATTAACAAAGTCAACGCCCCTAACGGTCAGCACTTTTTCCATCCGGTGTTCAAGACCTTCAAAGTGCTGAACGGCTTTGCGGATTTTTTCTTTTCGTATACCAATCGTCAGTCCGGCCAGTCCGGCGGCCATGGTGTTGTACTGATTATGCTTTCCTTTAATGGCAAAGTCCAGTACGCTCATTACAAACTCTTCATTATCTAAATGTATATTCATCTTGTTTTCGCTTACATAAGCTCCTTTTGGTAGTTCGTATTGCATAGTAAATGGCAATGGGTTAGAAAGTAATGGATTTGTTTCCAGGTGAGCTGTTATCACCGGGTCGTCTGCACAATAGATGAAATAATCATTGTGCGTTTGGTTTTTTATGATATTGAATTTTGAACGGATGTAATTATCGAACCTGTATTCATAGCGGTCAAGATGATCTTCCGTTATGTTCAGTAAAACCGCTATATCTGCATTAAAGCTTTCTATGTCATCCAGCTGAAAGCTGCTGATCTCCGCCACATACAAAGGTTTGGGGTCCAGCGCTACCTGCCTGGCAAATGAATAGCCGATATTTCCAACTATGGCACAATCCATTCCGCCTGTTTTACATATATGGCCGGTTAAGGCCGTGGTAGTACTTTTTCCATTGCTACCGGTAATGGCTATTATTTTACTCTCACCTTTATAGCGGTATGCCAGTTCTATTTCACTGATCACTTTAATGCCTTTTGCTTTTATTTTTTGCACCAGTTCATTTTTTTCGGGAATGCCCGGGCTTTTTACTACTTCATCCGCGTGTAATATTTTTTCTTCTGAATGTTTCCTTTCTTCAAATACAATATCATGCTGCTGCAATTCGTTTTTATAGCGATCCTGTATGGTGCCGGCATCCGAAACAAAAACATCGTATTCCTGCTTACGGCAAAGGATAGCTGCTCCCACACCGCTTTCGCCTCCGCCTAATATGACCATTCTTTTTGCCATTCAACTCCTGCTATAATTTTTTTTGAACAGGTTGATATTACCTGTAACAGTTTTTATGTTGTCTTGTATACTTCACCGGCGTATTGTACCAATCATTTTTTTTTACCGCATTTTAAATGTGGCTATGGCAAACAATACGCACAGCACGGTTACGATCCAGAAACGTACGGCGATCTTGCTTTCGTGATAACCCAGTTTCTGATAATGATGATGGAGCGGACTTATTAAAAATATCCGTCTTCCTTCACCATATTTCCGCTTCGTATACTTGAAATAGCTCACCTGCAGCATTACGCTCAGGTTTTCTACCAGGAATACACCGCAAAAAATAGGTATCAGCAGTTCTTTGCGTACAATAATGGCCAGCGATGCAATGATGCCGCCCAGTGCAAGACTGCCGGTATCGCCCATGAATACCTGTGCCGGATAGGCATTATACCACAAAAAGCCTATGCATCCCCCCACAAATGCGCCCACAAAAACCGACAACTCCCCGAGGTTGGGGATATACATGATGTTCAGGTATTCTGCAAACCGGGTGCTGCCGCTTACATACACGAATATGCCCAGGCAGGCGCCGATCAGTGCGCTTACTCCCGCCGCAAGTCCGTCTAACCCATCAGTAATATTGGCCCCGTTGGATACAGCCGTTATGATAAAGGTTACGGCAATAATGTAAATGATCCAGGTGTACTTATCTGCTCCTTCACCTATCCAGCTGATGAGCCTGCTGTAATTGAACTCGTGGCTTTTTACAAAGGGAATAGTAGTGATCGGCGTTTTTACAATAGCATACCGGTGCTCTCTTCCTTCCATTGTTACTATGGTATCGCCTACTTTTTTTTCGCCCCGCTTTAGAAAATCCGTTTTAGCGGAAGTTGCCTGAGGCTCATAATACTCTCTCCACACCACAACCCTGTCATTGAAATACAACGTTGCCCCTATAATAATGCCCAGGCCCACCTGCCCGATGATTTTGGTTAGTCCGGCCAGCCCGTCGCTGTCTTTCTTTTTATATTTTTCGCCTTTTGCTATGGCCGCTTTTCTTGCTTTCAGCTTCAGGTAGTCATCCATGAACCCGATAAGCCCGAGCCAAACCGTGCACAGAAGCATGAGGAGGATGTATATTTTACTGAGGTCGGCGAAAAGCAGCGTAGGAATGAGTATGGCCAATAAAATGATGATACCACCCATAGTGGGAGTACCTTTTTTTTGTTGCTCTCCCTGTAAGCCCAGCTCACGCACGCTCTCGCCTACCTGTTTTTTTTGCAGCAGGTTAATGATGCGTTTGCCATACAGGGTAGATATCAAAAGCGACAGCAATACTGCCAGCAGTACCCTGAAAGTAATGAACTGCATCAACCCGCTTCCCGGGAATTTAATGCCCTCATCTCTTAGCCAGTCAAAAAAGTAGTACAGCATGTGCGCTTTATTTTTAATTAACCTGTTTTATTTTCACCGCGATCAAAACATTCCTGCCGCTGTACAGCAGCTTATTTTTCCAGCAGTTCAAGCATCTCCTTTAATACCTGCTTATCGTCAAAAGGGTATTTTACCCCTTTGATCTCCTGGTATTTTTCGTGCCCCTTCCCGGCTATCAGTACAATATCTTCCCCATCTGCCAGGGCAACTGCTGTTTTAATGGCTTCCTTTCGGTCGGTAATGGATATGTACTTTCTTTTTGCCGACGGCTGTAAGCCCTTTTCCATGTCCTGTATGATAGCATCGGCGTCTTCGCTTCTTGGATTGTCTGATGTAAACACCACTTTATCGCTATGGTTGCAGGCAACTTCGGCCATTACCGGCCGCTTCGTTTTATCCCTGTCGCCGCCACAACCCACAACAGTGATTATTTTTTCGTTCCCCTGCTTTAATTTTTTTACCGTTGCCAGTACATTCAATAATGCATCAGGCGTGTGTGCATAATCTATTATGCCGATGATCTTTTCGTTTGGCGAAATAATATATTCAAATCTTCCTTCCGCGCCCGTAAGGTTGCTGAGCACCTGCAATACCCTGTATTTTTCTTCTCCCAGGCACATGGCTGCACCGTATACAGCCAGCAGGTTATAGGCATTGAATTCGCCGATAAGCCTGAAGTGCACTTCCTGGTCGTTTATATTAAGCTGTAAGCCCGTAATGCTGTTGTCTATTATCTTTCCCTTGAAATCTGCCATTGTACGCAGGCTGTAGAAGTATTTTTTAGCAGCGGTATTTTGCAGCATTACCGCTCCTCTTTTATCGTCTGCATTGCTGATGGCAAAGGCATCAGCCGGCAGGTTGTCGAAAAATGATTTTTTTACACGGATGTATTCATCAAAGGTTTTGTGATAATCCAGGTGGTCGTGTGTGATATTGCTGAACAGGGCGCCTGAAAAATGCAGACCGGTTATCCTGTGCTGGTGAATGGCATGGCTGCTGCATTCCATAAACACATGCGTGCACCCTTCTTCAAGCATCTGCTTCATTAGTGCGTTGGTGCTAATGGCATCGGGTGTGGTATGCGTGGCCGGAACAATGTTTTCGCCTATCTGGTTTTGCACTGTTGAAAGCAACCCGCAGTGATAGCCGAGTCCGCTGAATAATTTGAAAAGCAAAGTGGCGATGGTTGTTTTGCCGTTGGTGCCGGTTACGCCGGTTACTTTCATCTTATATGACGGTGAATCAAAGAAATTATTGGCCATGTACCCTGCGGCGGCAGCGCTGTTCTCTACCTGCACATAGGTAACCATTTCTTTTTTTGTTGCCGGTAATTGTTCTGCAACAATAACGGTGGCTCCTTTCTGAACAGCGGCATCAATATATGCATGACCGTTGTGCACATTTCCTTTTATGGCAATAAAGCAGCTTCCTTTGGACACTTTTCCTGAATCAATCTGCAAATCTTTCACCACAGCGCCCATATTACCGTGCACCGAACGGATATTTACCCTGTACAATATGTCCTGTAATGCTGCCATGGCTTTTGCCTGTCTCCTTTTATATCTTTTTAGCGTTGTTTTAATTCAGTTCAAGAGCTATGGTTTGACCATTGTTAATAGCCAACCCTGCTTCCAGCGACTGTTTAACGACTTTGCCCGTACCTTTTACTGTAACCTTCATGCTCATGTTTTCGAGTAAATGCAGGGCATCTTTTAAACCCATTCCCGTTATATCGGGTATGGTTTGTTTACTGATATTTAATTTTTTTACTACCGGCGCATATTCACTATTGGTTACAATTCCCCATTTACCGGTTGTTATTGAATCTTTATAGGATACCTCCATTGCCTCCAGTACATTTTTGATTTCGCTGCCATAACCGCTCCACCTGTAATGATTGCTGTCGGCGCCCGTTTGTGCAATGAACAATTGCTGTTCCTCTGTACTTCCGGCATATAGCCTGTCGGCAATTTCTCTGAATACCGGCGCGGCTACCGCCCCGCCAAAATATTTGGCCGCATGGGGCTTGTTCTTGATGACCACTATACAGGAATATTTTGGGTTTTTAACCGGGAAATAACCTGCAAAGGAAGACTGGTATACGCCATCTCCATATTTGAATTTTCCATCATTCACTTTGGTTGTACCTGTTTTTCCTGCGGCATAATATACCGCATCCTTAAAAACCTGTTTTGCGGTGCCCTCTGTACAAACCGCATTCAGGCAATCTTTTAACTGCAGCAATGTTTCTTCCGAGCATATATTTTCATTCAGCACCTGTGGTTCAAACCGGTGCAACACATTGCCGTCTTTTTCTACCTGGCTAACCAGGTAAGGTTTCATGAGTTTGCCATTGTTGGCAACGGCGTTGTAGACCATCAGCAATTGCATGGGGCTCAGCATTACCTCATAACCAAAACCCATGGAGGGGAGCGTTTGCAAATGCCAGTCTTTGCGGGATGGGTTTTTTACCAGCGGCCTGAACTCCTCTTTCAGGTCTATCCCTGTACGTGAGGTAAGCTGAAGCGCTTCGTAATGTTTTATGAACTGTGCCGGATTTTTGGAATAATAATTATAAGCGAGTTTGGCCATGGCCACATTGCTGCTGTGCTCAAAAGACTCTTTTATGGTAAGCAGGCTCTTAGGTGATTTTTCCGCATCCCTGATCTTTCTGCCGTTCAGTACCCAGGTGCCGTCATTGATATCTATCATATCCGAAGTTGTAACGTATTTGTCTTCAAGAGCGGCGAGCAGCGTAACGAGCTTTATAACAGATCCGGGCTCAGATGTTTTTAGCGCGTAGTTGTCTATTTCAAAGTAGGAGCCGTCGGGCATGCGTCCCAGGTTGGCAATCGCCTTTATTTTTCCTGTAGCCACCTCCATTACCACCGCGCAGCCTTCCAGTGCTTCGTTGGAAACCATCATGCGCATCAGGGCGGTTTGCGTAATGTCCTGTATGTTCACGTCGAGGGTGGTAACAATATCTTTACCATTTTCGGGTTCAATCTCAGATCCTTCCACCGGCACAAAAGCGCCGCCGGATATACGGCGAACCAGGCGCTTGCCCGATACACCTTTTAATAAACTGTCGTAGGTTTTTTCGAGCCCTACGTTTTGGGTTATTACCTGCCTGTTGTTGTTTACATATGCTCTCGACAGTCCGATGGTACGGTTCGCCAGCAACCCAAAGGGTGTAAGGCGTTTTTCAATATCTTCAGCAATGAAACCGCTTTTGTTCCTTCCCTGTCTTACCAGGGGCAACTGGCGCAAAGCCCGGTATTGTTCGAAGCTCACTTTTTTCTTTAGCAAAAAGTAACGCTCTTTTTTGCGGTACCCGGTTTCCAATTGTTTTTTATAAGCGGCAGCGCTCTTGTCTTTAAAGATATCCGCCAGTCCTTCGGATAGTGAATCAATGTTTTCCTTAAAGCGTTTGCCTTCTTTTTCACGGAGTCCGTCGGCCAAAAAATCTATATGTATGTCAAAGAACGGTATAGAGGTGCTTAGCATACTTCCATCTTCGCTGTAAATGGTTCCCCGGTCTGCATCCAGGGCACGGTATTCAAGATGAAGGCTGTCGCTTAAGCTTTTCCAGTAGTTACCCTGGAATTGCTGAATGTAAAAAGCCTTTCCTATCACGCAAAGGCTCAGTACTACTATGCCCAGAAAGCAGAGGTATACCCGCCATAATATGTCTTTTTTTATTTCCAAAATTGTATTGGCAACCGTCATCCATGTTTAAACTTTTGACGGATCGTTTTGTTTTATTTATTTTTTCTTTACTATAATTTTAACCGGGGGCGTTTTCAGTTCTTTTAAACCCATAGGTTCAACAGCTTTGGCCAGTTCACTTTGTTTGCCCCGCATCATCAGTTCACCTTTCACTGTTTTGTATTCATACTGCAGTTCCTTTAATGCTTTGGCACTGCGGTTGATGTCTTTAATGGTATTTTCGGCATAGTGCCCGTTATATATGTATACAACAGCCAGTATGGCCAGAAAAAGAAAAAAGTAGATGTTTTTGATCATCCACCGGTAGTTCAGCCATTTTTTAACTCCGCCTGTTAAAGATGGAGATTCGTCATGCTTTGTATTTTCCGTATCGGGCATTGTATGTTGTAAATATTTGTTGTTTTTATTTTCTTTCTGCTACTCTTAGTTTTGCACTCCGGCTTCTGGGGTTTGCGGTTATTTCAGCCTTTGAAGGCAGTATTGGTTTTTTAGTGATGATAAGAAAAGGACTTTCGGGCTTTGTGCCGTACAGCGAGTCGGTTGTTGTTTCTTCAAAACTTCCGCTCCGGAAAAAATGCTTTACCATCCTGTCTTCAATACTTTGAAATGTTATAATGGCTACACGGCCGCCTTTCTTAAGGAGGGAAGGGAGTTGTTGCAGCATTTCCCGTAAGGACCCCATTTCATCATTCACTGTAATGCGCAAAGCCTGGAATACCTGGGCAAAGTATTTGTTAGGATTACCTTTCACCACCGGGGAAACTGCATTTTTAAATTCATTAACCGTTTTAATGGATACCAGTTGCCGCTGCTGTACGATTGTTTTAGCCAGGGTTTTGGCGTTCGTAACCTCGCCGTACTGTTCAAACATTTTATGCAGCTCCTGTTCGGTATAGCTGTTGAGTATGCCGGCAGCAGTGAGTTCCTGGCGCTGATCCATGCGCATGTCTAACAGCGATTCATCAAAGCGGGTGGAAAACCCCCGTGCGGCTTTATCGAACTGGTGGCTCGATACACCAAGGTCGGCTATGACGCCATCTACCTCCTCTATTTTATGAAGCCGCAGGAATTTTTTAAGATGGCGGAAGTTATGCGGTACAAATGTGATCCGGGGATCATCGGGTATATTGAGCCTGGCATCCTCATCCTGGTCAAAAGCAATTAACCTGCCTGCCTGGTTCAATTCACGCAAAATAGCCCCGCTGTGTCCTCCACCGCCAAAAGTGCAGTCTGCATATACCCCCCCGGGTTTAACCTGCAGGGCACTAACCAATTCGCGGGCTAAAACAGGTATATGATATGGTTGATCCATAATGGTAAATTAAAGGTGAAAAGCCAGCGTGGAAATGGTTGTTTCCGCTTTGACCTTTCACCTTTTGACACTGTAATAAATTATACCTGCCCGCTTTTATCCGTCATTACGTCCTGAGCCAACTGGCTGAATGCTTCGGGTGAAAAAGTGTCAAAGAACTGCTGATACTTACTTTTATCCCAGATTTCAATTTTATCGAAGGCCGAAACCAACACAATGTCTTTTTCCAGTCCGGCGTATTCCATCAAATTTTTGGGTAACAATAATCTCCCCGCACTATCCATCTCCACGGTTATCCCATTTAAAAAGTAGCGGCGGAATTCGCGTACTTTTGGGTCAAAATCACTTTTTCTCCCTATGTCTTCAAAAATCGGTTCCCAGTTTTTCATCGGGTACAGGGTTAAGCAACGCTCAAATCCCCTGTTAATAAAGAAGCTACCGGTTTCCCCCTCCGGGATTTGCCTTTTAAATCCTGTTGGAAGGAGAAACCGACCTTTTGCGTCCAGAGTAGCTTCATATTCCCCTAAAAACCGTATCATTTATAAAGAGTTATGCGTAATTCCCATTTATTCCCACAAAATAACACATTTTCCCACCTTTAACGCAGGTTTTAAATCAATTATTTTATCCACAGTAAACTTTTTTTTAAAAACCCTTTACTACAAAGCGTTTAAGCTGCTTTTAGGCAGCTCATTCGCTTATAAAACCTGCAAATAATGTGAATAGCTGTGGATAAGTGTGAATTATTGCTGAGGATGGCTGGACTGCCTGCTAATTATATTTCGATACCGGAGGCATCACCTGTTCACTTTGGAGGGGTTGTTACGGGATTGAGCAGGTTTCAATTAAGCCAAATGGGTTTAATTTGCAAAAAATTACGGCTGCGTATTTATTCAATGGATCCGAAACAACTCCAGATCAAAGACTTTACCTATACTTTACCTGAAAACAGGATCGCCGTTTATCCCCTGGCGGATCGCGATGCTTCAAAACTGCTGGTATATAAGCGGGGAAATATTTCCGAAGATGTATACCGCAACATTGCCCGGCATTTGCCGGAAGAAGCTTTTCTGGTACTGAACGATACGCGGGTGGTGGAAGCAAGGCTGTTGTTTCAAAAGGCAACAGGAGGAAATATTGAGATATTTTGCCTGGCGCCCCATACGCAATATGCCGATATTACCGCTGCCATGCTTCAAAAGCATAGGGTATGGTGGAACTGCCTTATTGGTGGCGCCTCCAAATGGAAGCGGGGAACTGTGCTGGAAAAGAAGGTCGCTGCCGGTAAGGGCACCATTGTTGTGCAGGCTTCCGTTGCAGAACGATTGCCAGACAGCTTTACGGTGGAAATGCGCTGGGAGCCCGGCAACCTGTCATTTGCCGAAGTCTTGCATTATGCAGGCACCATTCCCCTTCCTCCTTATATAAAGAGGGAGGCCGATAAAGAAGATGAGGAGAGATATCAAACCATTTACGCCCGGCAGCAGGGTTCGGTTGCTGCGCCCACGGCAGGACTGCATTTTACAGAAAACATCTTTCAGTCTCTTGGCAAAAAGCATATTGAGCATGATTTTGTAACGCTTCATGTAGGCGCAGGCACTTTTAAGCCGGTGAAATCGGAAAGCATGAAAGATCATGTTATGCATGCAGAGTTTATGGATGTGCGGTATGAGACCATTGAAAAATTACTTCAAAGCACCGGTAAAATTTTTTGTGTGGGCACAACTTCGCTGCGCACTGTAGAAAGCCTGTACTGGATGGGCGTTAAATTAAAAAGAAATGCAGGTCTTGCTGTTAACGACCTGCCCATAACGCAATGGGAAGTATATGAAGAGCTTGCCGCATATAAAATACCTGCCCGCGAATCGTTAAAGGCAGTGTTGAAGTGGATGGAGCAACGGAGTATGAAAAGGCTTATTACTCAAACCCGGATCATAATAGCACCGGGATATGATTTTAATATTATTTCCGGGCTGATCACCAATTTTCATCAGCCGAAATCTACCTTACTGTTGCTGGTAGCGGCGATTACCGGCAACGACTGGGAAAAAGTATACCGGTATGGGCTGGAAAATAATTTCAGGTTTTTAAGTTACGGCGATGGTTGTTTGCTGTTTACCTGAGCAGCGGGAACTCAAGCGTAAATATGGAGCCTTTACCGGGAGCACTTTCAACTTTTATTTTTCCGTTCTGAGCTTCCACCATGGCCTTAACGTAGCTTAACCCCAGCCCAAAACCCTTAACGTTGTGGAGGTTACCGGTATGCGCCCTGTAAAATTTTTCAAATATCCTGTTCACTGTTTCTTTGCTCATGCCAATGCCATTGTCCTCAATTTTTATGCGGATCGCATTACCCGTATTTTGCGTGCATATGCGGATATGGAGCCCACTATCTTTTGAATATTTAATGGCATTGTCTATAAGGTTGCTCAGCAGGTTGGTAAAATGTACTTCATCGGCTTCTATAACGTCATTTGCGGCGCCGGTGTTCAGTTCTGCTTTGCCGTTCCTGTACTCCATCTGCAGCCTGAAATTATCCGCCACGCGGTTAATAACTTCATGAACATGCTGCGGTTTCATGTTAAGCTGCATTTCCTGCTTGTCGAGCAAAGCTGCCTGCAATATGGTTTCCACCTGCTTGTTCATCCGTTTGTTCTCATCTTTTATAATGCTGCTGAAGTAATCCATTTTTTCCCTGCTTCGCCATACTTTATCGTTCTTTAATGCATCTACTGCCAGCGATATGGTAGCCAAAGGAGTTTTAAATTCGTGGGTCATGTTGTTGATGAAATCGCTTTTGATCTCGCTCAGCTTTTTTTGCCGCAGCATGGTTCTAACCGTAATGAAAAATGCCGTGCAGATCACAAGTGTGAACAATACGGAGCCCGTGATCATCCAGCTCATGGATTTCAGCAAAAAGCTTTCTACATTCGGAAAGATCACCCATAGTTCCTCATCTGCAAACAACCCTTCGGCAATGCTTCCGGTAGGCGCCGAAAGCGGAAACACAAAGGCACGGCTCCGGGAAGTGTCGGCCAGCAATTTGCTGAAATTAAGGGTTTGCATTTCATAGTTATTGGTAATGCTGTTGTTGTTAAGTATGGCAAATTCGAAATTTGTTTTTTTTAACCCGTGTTTTTTTAATGATATTTTCAACTTGTCATATATCTGGTTGGGCGTATACCGTTGGGAAACCGTAGGCATTTTAAGCAACTTCAAAAACTGGTCGGAAGGCCATTCGGGCGATAATTTAGGGAATCCTGCAGAAGGGAACCTGCTCGTTTGTTCTGCTATTTCCTGTCCCACTTCACTTACAGCCAACTGGATATTCTGCTCAAGCTGTTCGTTTTTAATGATAAGGGCATTTTTAATAGACATGATCTGCACTACGATAATGCCAATAAGCGAAAGGGTTATAAGAACAATGATCAGTAAGTAGATTTTCTTCATCGGCCTGTAAAATTACTTTGATATTGACCCGGGTTTAATTTAAGCAAGTGATTTAACGCAATTTTACACAAGATAAGGTTACAGGGAACGGTTGCCGTTGGCAAGTATACAAAAATCAGCAAATTGTTCGTATATTATCTGTTAAAACTTAGTTTATAAACAGGTTGCGCTTTTTTAAATGATTTTTACAGTTTTAATTGCAGTCCAATATTTTCTATACTAACTTAGAACAAATGCTTAAACCTTCGGCGGGTATATTATTGATTGCAGAACCTTTTCTTAAGGACCCTAATTTTATGCGCACAGTTGTATTGCTATGTGATCATCAGGAAGAAGAAGGGGGTTTTGGTCTTGTTTTAAACAAACATATTAAGCACAATATCGGTGAAATAATACCGGAACTTGAGGGCATACAAATACCGGTCTTTTTTGGAGGACCGGTACAGTCCGATACGCTTCATTTTTTGCACGTTTGTCCCGACCAGATCCCCGGCAGCCATGAAGTAACAGATGGCATTTACTGGGGCGGAGATTTTGGGATCGTTAAAGACCTGCTGCTAAAAAAGAAGCTCAACCAAAAAAAAATTCGGTTTTACATAGGTTATTCAGGCTGGGGCAATAACCAGTTGAATGAGGAGTTAAAAAGCAAAAGCTGGCTTACCACAATGGCCAGGCGGGACATTGTATTTAACTACAACGCCGGAGACATCTGGAAGGAATCGCTCAAATTACTTGGCGACGAATATAGTTTAATGTCCAATTTTCCTATTGATCCGCAATTGAATTAAAAAAAGTCCTCCGGCATTTACCAGGAGGACGCACACCCACGATCCGGTTATTTTATTTGAGGGGAAATTTTATACCTGCATATACTCCCCAGTTGTTTAAATCTTTTGCATCTCCGTACGCAAAGGGCATGAAATTATATTTAGCGCCTGCGGTAAATGCCGATGCCCCATGTCTGCTGAAAGGTATCATGATGCCTGCCTCGGGTGAAGCGGCAAAATAGATGCCCGACTTACCGCTTGCAAACTCACCGAGATATTGGTTGTACGATACAAAATTACCACCTGCGCCAACGCCTATGTATGGTTGTACGATTCCTGAGGGAACCAGGTTGTACCTTCCCTTTACCATTACGGGTATGGTTTGTATAGAATTGGTAAGCACTGCCGAAATGTTACCGTTCTTGATATCATATATCTGCCGGGGATATTTCTGGTGGTAATCTGCGAAACCCGCTTCCAGTCCCAGTGAAAGCCGGTCTGTAACGCCATACAATATATTGACATTCCAGCCGCGGAAAGATGTTTTATCTACAATGTCCGATTTAAAATTTCCCACGGGCGTATTTACAGCATAGTTGATATTCATGGTTAGTTTTTGCTGCTGTGCAAAAAGGGGGGATCCCAATCCTGTACAAAGTACAGCGATCAAAAATATTTTAAACGATTTCATGACTGTTCATTTTATTTGTTCAACTGCATATTTTTACTGGTTGTTTTTGATGTACGGCGACTGATCAAATAATGCTTTCACCTGCGAAGCGGCAGTTGAAGCATTGAATATTGCTTCTCCTCTTATCAGCCCGTTCCATACACCTTCAATTTTCTTATTGCTGTTTGCGTCTTTAAGATCAACCATATCTATCGATAACGCCCCTTCGCGTATCTGGTATATCGCGTAGGAAGTATAGGGAAAATAATAATCATAGCCGCCATAGCCCCAATAATAGGGGTCCCAGTACCTGTTGTAATAACCCCAGTACGAAGGATAGCTGATCACACCTGTTTGGCCATTAAATACACTGCTGATGTTTATGCCAAGGTCGGGATGATCGTCTTTCCCTACCAGTTCATAGCCACGCTGCTGCATATTGTCTTTTATGGCTTGAAGAAAAGCTGCATCTGTTTCTGTCAGGGTCTTTTCCCGGAGCGATCCGTTACTCACCACAGCTACAGAATCTGAAATGCTGTATGTTTTGAAAGCCTCAAAGTTTACAGTGCTGTCGTAATTGGTAATATAAATCCGGCTTTCTTCATTGGTCATGTTCTTTAAGGGATCTTTTGTACAGCTACCCAGCAGCCCAATGCAAACAACACCCGCTGTAAGCGCCATGTATATTTTATTCGGTTTCATATTTTGTTGTTTTTAATAGTACAGACACCGCCAGAACCAAAATGTTTAATTGTTGGTAAAGAGTATTAACAATGCTGTAACGTTGTAATAGTTTCTACTTATTCATTTATGGCTTAAATACTGATTCGTGCTGTTTTTGTGATTTATTTGCGGGCAGGTACGGAAGTTGTTTTGTTTTTATGTAATTTCCTTATGTTAAACCTTATGTTCAAGAAGGAAATACATATGACGTTTATTAAATCAAACGCTGCTTGTCATTTTTGATGCGATTATCTACAGGGAAAATACTGCTGCTTTCACTTTTTATTATTGCTGTTACGGTTTTTTTGGCCGTATACATGTCTATATGGTATCTCGTAACGGTGCTGCTGATAGCGCTTATGGTTATGCTCACACAAAAGCTGAGGGGGGATGTGCTTTTTGGAAAAAGGGCAGATGCGGTTATACAATACAATGCCCTGCTGATGAAGCACATTCACGATGCAGTAGTATCTACGGACAAAAACTTTGTTGTCGTAAGCTGGAACCATAAGGCAGAACTTCTTTCGGGCTGGAGCGAAGCGGAAATAAAAGGCAAAAAAGTTACGGACGTGATAAAGGCCGTATACGAAGATGCCTACGAAACGACTATCGTAAAGGAATTGCTGAGAAACGGATCCTGGGAAGGTGAAACCATCTTTCATAAAAGGAATGGAGACCGGGTAGCTGTATTGCTTTCTTCGGCAGTGATAAAAGACAGCAATGGTAAAATGAAAGGGATCGTAGCCATTGTAAGGGATATCAGCGCTCAGAAGCAGTTGGAGGGGCAGTTAATGAAATTTAACCTGGAGCTGGGTAAGCAGGTTGAGAACCGCACACTGGAAGTAAAACGCGTGGTAGATCAATTGCTGGCATCCGAAAAAAAATACAAATTATTGTTTGAGCACAACCCCCTACCCATGTGGATGGTAACCATGCCGGACTTGAATATTGCAGATGTGAATGATGCCGCGGTGCATCATTATGGTTATGCAAGAAACGAATTCTTAAAACTGAATCTCAGGGATATACATCCGCAGTCGGATGTGAAAGCTTTTTGGGGTTATATGAAGGAGCGTTCTTCGGGTTATCATAATGCGGGTATCTGGCGCCAGTATAAAAAGAACAGAAATATTATTTTTGTTGAGATATATGCTTACAGCATGCAACTGGAAGGCAGGGATATAAGGCTGATCCTGTCGCATGATATTACTCAAAAAATTGAAGCCGAAAAGAAGCTTAAGCAATCGCTCGGGCAAATACGGATGCTTACGGGCCACCTGCAGGAAGTGCGGGAAGAGGAACGTAAAAACATTGCGAGAGATATTCATGACGAATTGGGGCAGCAGCTCACTGTTTTAAAAATGGACGTATCATGGATCATAAAAAAGCTACAGGATCCTGATGAAGTTTTAGTAGTCCAGTTAAAGGGATTGCTTGATACCATTGACAGCACCATAAAATCTGTTCGCAGGATGTGCTCCGAGCTGCGGCCGGCCCTGCTGGACGATCTTGGCCTGATAGCGGCTATGGAATGGCAGGCACGTGAGTTTGAAAAAAATACCGGTATTGTTGCTGAGCTCACATTGCCGGCTGAAGCGCTGATGCTGGAGCCTGAAATTAAAACAGGCTTATTCCGCATATTCCAGGAATCGCTTACCAATATTGCCCGCCATGCACAGGCGCGGCTTGTTAGGGTGAACCTGCTGGAAAAAGACAACTCGCTTGTATTAAACATCGGGGATGACGGTAAAGGATTCAATACGTCGCTCCTTAATGAGAAGCGTACACTGGGTATTCTGGGAATGGAGGAAAGAAGTTTGATGATGGGAGGAAAATACATAATTAAAAGCGAACCGGGAAGGGGCACAACAGTAAAAGTAACAGTTCCATTGAAAAAGAAAAATACGATTGTCTAAATCCGAAAAACCAGGTTTATGATTAGGATTCTCATTGCTGATGATCATGCTATTGTACGAAGGGGATTAAAACAACTGATCCGTGAAGAATATCCTTCTGCGCAGTTGGCGGGAGCCAAAGATACAGAGGAGCTCATGTCAAAACTAATAGAGGAGCCATGGGATATTGTAATCTGCGATCTCAATATGCCCGGGCGCAGCGGGCTCGATGCGCTCCACCAGATCAAGCATTCTTATCCTTCGCTGCCTGTACTCATTATGAGCATGTATCCCGAAGACCAGTATGCCCTGCGGGTGTTAAAAGCCGGTGCTTCGGGCTATTTGGGTAAGGATAATATTCATGAAGATATTATTAAGGCAATACATACTGTTTTACTGGGAAAAAAATTCATTACACCTTCTGTAGCCGAGAAATTAGCGCAGGCCTTTGGATCCAAAAACCAGGAGCTCAACCTTCACGAAAGACTTTCAGACCGTGAGTTTGATGTGTTTAAGCTTCTGGCCGCAGGAAAAGCCGTTTCTGATATTGCAGAGCAGCTTTCATTGAGCGTTACCACGGTAAGTACCTACCGGTCGCGCGTACTCGAAAAAATGGATATGAAATCAAATGCCGACCTTACCCGTTATGCTCTTAACAATAACATCATCTGATGTTGTGAGGTGTGAGGTATCGGCTTTCGGCTTGCAGTGAGTACAGTTCGGGATCCATGTCTTAAACCGACGGCTTACTACTCACTACTCACTATTCACTACTCACTATTGACTATTCACTTTCCCCGCCGGCCCCCCATCACTGTAGTAGTTTATCTACAAATTTTCGGCTTTTCACTCTACACTTCACGATGCGGGAGTTGCCTATTTTTCTACCGGCGTTCAAGGCCGCGTAAACCGTATGCTCAGGATATTAATTGCAGATGATCATGAATTTATCCGTAAAGGACTGAAACAAATACTTACGGAAGAATATCCTGATGTATATATAGAGGAGGCGGAGGATACTGCAACCGCGGTGGCCAAGGCTTTTTCAGGCCCCTGGCACCTGGTGATAACAGATATATCCATGCCGGGCGGGGGAGGGCTGGAGGCGCTGAACCGTATTAAACAACGATTGCCCCAAATACCTGTGCTGGTATTGAGCATTTATCCCGAAGATCAGTTTGCCTTGCGGGTGCTGCTTGCCGGGGCTTCGGGATATCTGAATAAAGATTCCGCACCTGAAATACTGATCAGGGCAGTAAAAACGATCCTTGCAGGCGAAAAATACCTGTTGCCCGGAGTAGAAGTGTTGCCGCATATGCTGTTGAATGTTCAGGAAACCATTGTTTTCAGATGGCTCGCTAATGAAAGAACGGTTGCCGAAATTGCCACATTCATGTTGCTCGAAGCACACGAAGTAGATGCTATCCGGCAGCGTGTGCTTCAAAAGATGAATTTGCAGACCAACGGGCAGTTGGCAGAATACAGCAAAAAAAATAATTTAGCCTGAGCTTCAGGTATTATTTTGAAGCATAATGAGATCTCAATTGATCACGGGATCAATTTGTTATCGAACTGCAATATGTTGGTCTGGTGTTCGTTCAACCTGTATTATCAATATTATGTTCCAATACCTAAAACCTTTACCCCGTTTCTTTGCCGCCTTCCTGGTAATTTTATTTTTTTCCTTTCCCGCATGCAAAAAAGATCTGGCTCCTGAAAAAGGAGAGGTGCTGTCTTTTATCGTTGAAGCCAGTAAAAATGATGCGCTGTTAACCCAGGATATAACCGCTTCTGTTGAAGCCAATAAAATACTGATCCCTGTGCCAGAGGGCATAATGCTGAATAATGTGCACATTACGTGTAATTTTAAAGGCGAGCATCTGTATGTAAATAATGTGATGCTGGACCCTGCCGATAACCATGTGCAGATAAGCAACAATACAGTGCTTACCGTAAGAACAAAAAGCGGCAACCTTTTTGACTATACGATCACTTTAAGCGAGTATAAAGATCCCGAACTGCTGATTAGTGCATATAGCGTAGAAAAAAGTAAAAACCCCGGATTGCGGACAGATGTGCATTTTGAAATTATGGGAGATACTATATACGGGAATTTGGATCCCGGACATCCTATGCTGGTTCCCACATTTTCATCGCTCTCGCAAAATGTAAATATTAACGGAGCCGTTCAGGACGCTGCCGCTCCCGAAATTAACTTCAACGAGAAAGTTGTTTATTCGCTGGTATCTTCAAAGGGATTTAAAAGAAGTTATTTCGTAAAGATCAACTGGAATAAGAAGGTTACCATCCCTCATATATATATCATTACGGAAGGGAATGCAGCCGTTACCTCTAAAGACAACTATGTGCAGGCCGATATTTCCATTGATGGCAGGAACACATATAGCGACTATACCGGTACCACGAGGATCAAAGGAAGAGGCAATTCAACCTGGGGGTATCCTAAAAAGCCTTATCGTTTAAAGTTAGACAGTAAGGCATCATTGCTGGGATTGTCGGCCGAAAAAGACTGGGTACTGCTGGCGAATTATTTAGATGGAACAAACATGCTGAATGCTGTAGCTATGAAAGCAGGAAAACTGTTGGATATTCCGTATACAAATAATATTATTCCTGTTGAGCTAACACTGAACGGAGTGTACCAGGGGCTTTATATGTTTACAGAGCAGGTAGAAGCGGAAAAGAACAGGGTAAACGTTGGTGACGATGGAGTGCTGATTGAGCTGGACACGAACTTTGATGAGCCCTGGCAATTCAAATCGGCTTCCTATAATTTGCCTGTTATGCTGAAATACCCCGATTTAACCGGTGAGGATGAGCTTGCTCCCATCAGGTCGCAATTTGAACAGATGGAAGCGCTTATTGCTGCGCCTGATTTCCCGGATAATAATTATTTAGATTATATAGACGGGGCTTCAGTAGCCGGTTACCTGATTGCATACATGTTAACAGACAATGAAGAGATCAATCACCCTAAAAGCACCTATATACATAAAACAGGTACAGGCAAATATACTATGGGGCCTATCTGGGATTTTGACTGGGCATTCAGCTATGAAGGTTTAAATCATCATTTCAGCTCTTATGACAGGCCTTTATTCTGGTCTTCTTCATCCGGTGGCACCTTGTTTTTTACAAGGCTGCTTTCTGATCCGCAGATCAAAGAGATGATCAGGCAGCGATGGACCGGTTTCAGAGATCATAAGCTTACCGGATTACTGGATTTTGTAGATGAATATTCGGGATCAATAGAAGGGGCGCGTTATTACGACTACCAGTTGTGGAAACGCGGCGGGGCAGATTTTGCAAATGAAACGGTCAATCTTAAAACATGGCTGCAAAACAGGGTTTCTTATTTGGATACGTATATTGAAAGCTTATAGCAATATCTTTTCAATAAAAAGCAGAAAAAGAGGCTGTCTCAAAAGGCGCCTATAGAAAATATGCCACAAAGGCACTAAAACACGAAGAAAATAAAATCTGAAGATCAGAGCTTTGTGTTTTAGTGTCTTTGTGGCAAAACATAGCTATTGAGGCAGCCTCTTTTTACAGAGGGTGTGATCAATACCCGTCATTCTGTGTAAGCTTATCATTTATTCTGATCTCTTCAGCCGGGACAGGGAAAAGAGATTCATTTGCGTTAAAGACATAATCTCCGCCGGAATAGGGAATCCCCTGCCGGGTTACAGTAGGATCGCTTTTTTCCCTTGCAGCGTAAGCATTCAGAAAGCTGGCCAATTCTTCAGGCGTTTTTGTCCGTTTCAGGAAAAACCAGCGATCATTTTCAAATGCAAATTCAACTCTCCTTTCATGATCAATTGCTGTTCTGAGGGTTTCCTTATCCAGTCCGCTTAATGGGCTGAGCCCTGCCCGCGTTCTTACCCGGTTCAGATATTGATAGGCATCGGAAGGCCCGCTTTGTTCGTTAATAGCCTCTGCCAGCATGAGCAGAACGTTTGAATAACGAAAGACAAACCAGTTGTCATCAGTTCTTCCATAAATAGCATGAGGATGAGCGTACTTTTTAATATAGGGAACAACGTCTCCTGTGATAGGACTGTGGAAGTCTAAGCCGATAGAAGCCGCTTTCCGTAAATCTCCGTCTTCATACGATTCGATCAGATCCTTGGTTGGAATACCCCATCCGCCGGGGTTGCTTTGTGGCCATCCGGTGATGGCATCTTTAGATAACCTGGGCGCAAATGTATAAATAAAGCCACTCCATTCGCCGAGATCATTGCCGCCCTGGTACTGCACTTCAAATATGGATTCCACACTGTTCTTATTATTCGGATCGAATACATCAGCATAAGAGGTCAGCAGGTCATAGCCTAACGGTAGTACCTCACTAAGTGTATTAACAGCATCGGTATATTGTTTTTTAGTCAGATACAGTGTTCCCAGCAAGGTCAAAGCTGCACCTTTAGTGATCTTACCTTTACTCGTTGCATCGTAATTTACAGGCAGCAACGCAACAGCATCTTTAGCGTCATTCTCTATCTGAGCATAAACATTACTTTGCGACTCCCTCACATATTCCCATGCTTTAGTAGGATCATCAAGCGCTTCGGTAATAAGTATTACATCTCCAAAGTAGCGGGTAAGGTTAAAATAGTAATACGCTCTTAGAAATTTTAATTGTCCTTCTACAGCTTTTACGGACGGATCTGATATATCAGGCAGCTTAGATAAAGTATAATTGATGTTAAAGAGCGAATTGTAGTACTTATTATACATGGTACGGATGTTCGGCGTACCCGGATTGAGTACCCAATACTCAAACTGCTCCCTGTTGGAAGCCTGTCCGCGGTCGTCCGGGTTAAAGTCAACAGTAGTGTTATCGCTTGTCAGTTCGCTGTACAGCCATTCGTCGTTGATAATATCCTGTAACTGTCCGTAGATACCGTTCAGCGCACGGTCAATCTGCGACTGATCCTGATAAAAGGTATTGACGCCAATCCTGGTGGGATCTGTTTTATTAAGAAACTCCTTATTACATGAAAACTGGGTTAAACCAATAATAAGGCTTGCTATAATAATAGTTGTCTTTTTCATTGTAAAAATTTTGAATGAGCTTAAAAAGTTAAATTGGCTCCTACCGCAAATGTTCTTGGTACCGGATAAGCCTCATCGTCATTCCCGGGATTGATCCCGCCACGGAGATCGATATCCGGGTTGTTGCCAGGGTAGTTTGTGAACAGGAATAAATTATTTGCACTTACATACACCCTGAACCCTCTGGGAAGCCATTTCTTTTTAGGAAGTGTGTAGCCCAATGTAATGTCCTTTATCCATATATGGCTGGCATCGTGCACATAGCGGGAATTACTTTCTCTCTCCCATTTCCAGAAGTTGGTGGTAGGCCAATATCCTTTTCCGGGATTTTCTTCTGATCTCCACCTGTCCTTACTTTCTTTCAGCACATTGAACACCCCGTCCATATTCATCGTAGAAGATTCAACCTGGCGGAAAATATCATATCCCTGCGCTCCCATTAGCAGAACTGTGAGGTCAAGATTTTTATAATTGCCGCCCAGTGTCAGCCCATAGGTAAATTTAGGCCATGGGTTCCCGATCTCCACCATGTCTGTTTGGTCATACTGGATCACTCCATCACTGCTTGCATCCCAATAGATGAAAGAACCTGGTATGGCACCTTCCTGAACCGGGGCCTTGTCTATTTCCTCCTCGTTTTGGAAAATCCCCAGTGTTCTGAACCCGTAAATCATTCCGATGGGCCTGCCTACCTTGGAAACATTATAATTGGAGTACAGGTCCCCGGTCCACAGTTCGTCATTTTCTCCCCGGATAGCCAACACTTTATTCCTGTTAAATGAAATATTAAAATTACCCCAAAGATTTACAGCCCGGATATTGGTTCTGTATCCCAGGGCAAACTCCAAACCTGTGTTCTGCACTTTTCCTACATTACCGAGGCTGCTGGTAAATCCCGAAATCGCAGGCAACTGAATGGAAAGCAGCATATCGCTGGTTAGCTTACGGTAATAGTCTGCTGTGAATGTTAATTTTCCGTCAAGCGTTGACAGGTCGAGGCCTATATCCAACTGGCTTGATTTTTCCCATCCTAATTTCGAATTCGCAAAAGAGCTTATTATCACGCCGCTTGCAAACTGATCCCCCAGGATATAGTTGCTGGGATTTAAAAATGAGAGGCTCGAATAATTTCCAATATTGTTATTGCCTGTTTCTCCCCAGCTGGCTCTTAATTTTAAATCGTTCAGCCAGGAGATATCTGACATAAACGATTCATCTGAAATCCTCCATCCAACAGACAATGCGGGAAAGTTACCGTAACGGTTGTTTAGCCCAAACCTGGAGCTGCCTTCCCGCCTGAAAGTGCCTGAAAACAGGTACCGTCCTTTATAAGAGTAATTTATCCGGGTAAAATATGCCAGGAGGCTCCACCCGTTTTCGCTGGAAGTAGAAGACTTCAGGGTTGCTGCACTAAGAAAGGGAGTAAGATCATCGGGGAACTGGCTGCCCGAGCCGGAAAGACCTTTAAAAGTTTCTTCCTGTGCAGAATAACCCAGCAGCACATCCAGGCGGTGTTCACCAAAATGATTAGCATATGTGAGCAACTGGTCTGCACTTAAATTTATCGTTCTGTTGGCATCATTACTTGAGCTGGCATCCCTTGGAGGCGGCGCATTTACCCCTGCAATAGTGGAAGGAACGTATTGTTTAAAGGAATAATAATTTAAGCGGGCGTTTACAGCAGACTTAAATTTAAAATGCTTTAAAAAAGACAATTCCACAAACCCGTTGGCCAGTATATCCCCTATGTTCTTTCTTCTCAATACTTCTTTCAGGTTTTGTACGGGATTGGGAAATCCAAAAACACCATCGTGCCCGCCAATATACTGGTTAAATGTCCCGTCTTCATTATACACCGGTTCGCGTGGGTCGGCTAACAAAGTGCTTCCCACTGCATTAGCCCTGCCTTCAGTGCCAAAATCCCAGTTAAGCTCTGCGTAAGAAGCCGCAAGATTTAATCCCATGTTGATGAAGCTGTTCACTTTTCCGTCAACATTTGCCCGAACAGAATAGTTCTTATAATCACTGCCAATCAAAGCACCTTTCTGATCTATATATCCAACCGATACCAGCGATTTAATATCCCCGTTACCCTGTGAAAAAGTAATATTATAATCCTGGTAAGGTGCATTATCGTTCAGTATTTCATCAAGCCAGTTGGTAGAATATTTTGTTTGCTCGGGATAACGGAAATCCATCGGTACTTCATCAATGTCAGGCTCTCTGTTTTCGAAATACCGGATTTTGTCCATGAATGCGTCTTTTTTGAACTGCGCAAATTCTTGTCCGTTCAGCACTTTCGTTTTTCTGGAATCCGGTACATTCTGAACACCGTAATTAGCGGTAACATTTAAACTTGCCTTTCCTTCCTGGGCGCGCTTGGTAGTAATTAAAACCACGCCGTTTGAGCCTCTCGCTCCGTATATGGCAGTAGAAACAGCATCTTTTAATATCGTTATGTTTGCAATATCATCAGGGTTTAAATTTTGTCCGATGGAAGTGCCTACCGGGAAGCCATCCACCACGTACAAAGGATTACTGCTTGCGCCTAATGAACCTAACCCCCGCACGGTAACCTGGAATTCTCTGCCCGGCGAGCCGGTGGTTTGCTTTACAGCTACGCCCGGAGCCGTACCCTGTAAAAGTTTGGTCGCATTAGTGGAAGAGAAATCTTTTAGTTTGGTTACGTCAATGGAGGAAATAGCACCAGTTATGTTTCTTCTTGTCTGTGTTCCATAGCCAACCACTACTACTTCCTCCAGCCCTTTATCTGAAGCAATGAGCCGGACGGTTAGAGTGCTGCTGTTGGCCACCACTTCCGTTTCCTGGAATCCCACGGAGCTGAAAACGAGCGTTGCGCCCCTGGGTATCGTGATGGTAAAGCTTCCTTCTTCATTCGTGGTTGTTCCGTTTGGTGTGCCTTTAACCGTAATTGTTACACCGGGTAAGGCGCTGTTGTTCGATGCGGCAACCACCTTCCCGGAAATGGTAAGATCCTGCTGGGCATAAACACCGGCATGGAAGAGCATGGCTAGAAAAAAAGCCATAATGCATTTACCTCCTGACGAGGTTGAATAAACATTTTTAACCATAAAAGTTGTTTTGATGTTGAAAAATAGAACCTGTATGTAATTTGGCAGTAGATATTAAGTTTGCTATACAGCATACTACCGGGTATCAGGGAGGGGAAGGGTAGATAAAGGTATTATGGTGTTTGGCGTATATATTATATAATGCTGACCTGCAGGGAACCGGCAGGCTGGGGTAGTGATGGTGTTTAGGATAAAAAGAATATGCGGTTGCTGGCGATATGTAGATTGCATATTTCCTCATATGGCAGTTGTTATTTCTTTGTCTTTCCGGCTGACCGGAAGAAGCTGAACGCTGGTAAAAAAGATTATCGGCAAGAAAAATAAATCGGGAAGGAAGCCAGCCCATCCTGCACTGTCCTGTAGAAAAATACCCCGCAGGATAAAAAAATCTTCTCTTTCTTATCTTTTTAAAAAAATAAAAAATGGACTTTTCTGTATGAGCATATTACAACAAGATCAGTTTTTGCGCTCCATTTTTTTTCTGAACTCCGCAGGTGAGCTGCCGGTTTTTTCTTTGAACAGTTTTGAAAAGTAGAATGTAGATTTAAAATTCAGGTTGAAAGCAATTTCTTTTACCTGCATGGCAGGGTCGGCTAAGAGTATTTTTGCTTTTTCAATTTTCAGTTGCAGCAGGTATTGATGCGGCGCGATGCCGGAGTAAGCTTTAAAGGCTTTGCGGAACCAGGCATAACTAACGTTCAGTTCTTCCGCAACATTTTCGATAGTAATGACCTGGTCAATATGCGTTCTGAAAATGATCCTCGCTTTATTGATAATGGATTCGGTAATGTCTTCCGACTTGTAATTGTTTTGTCTCACAAGCGTATGGATCTGCCCGAGCAAATGCATTACAATGCCCGCCACCATTGGCTGATATCCTGTTTTCTCATTTTTTGTTTTTTCAATGATCTCAAGCATGAGATTGATGATGCTATCATGAATGCCTACGCGTAGCGTGGCCTTGCGGCGGTTAAAAAATTCCTGCTGTATAAGGTTGTCCATAATGGGCCCTTTAAAGCCTACCCAGTATTCATCCCAGCCTGTTTTTTCATTGGGCTTAAAGCGATGCCATTCACCGGGAAACAACAGCAGCACAGTTCCTTCTTTTATGATATTTTTCCTGCAGGTTGCAGATTCAAAAATACCTTCACCTCTGGCTATATAAATTACCTGGAACTCATCCAGTATTCTTCCTTTGGTCCATGTAAAATAATGGTGTGCGGGATGTTGTAAGGAAGGATAAATTTCATTTTCCGGGATCCTGTTGCAACCCGCGCTCAAAACATGTAATCCCCAGCTTTCGTCTTCATCGCTGGTAGGGAGGTATTTGTAATAGTTGATCATGTATGCGATAATTATATATCAGGATGTATATCTTAAATATCAAATTGTGTATCTCAGTGTGTCTTTATCCAGGCTGCTTTTTACCGGGATGTACTTCATCAGCCTTGTCACCGGATTGCCTATCCAACGATGCAGAGCGCTGTTCGCAATGATCGTACCGCGCCTGCGGGATTTTATATCAGGATGCGTATCTGAAATATCAAATTGTGTATCCTCTTTTATGTTTTTTCATGATACTTTCATGCCTCAGAACAATGCGATGTAATAACCGCACCGGTATACAAACGGTAATGGCGCTATTGTTCGCATTGTGTTTATTAAGATAATGATTTTTCTGAGTGATTTTAAATATTCAATTATGTTCAGGTCTTTACTGTTTGCAGCGATATTTTTCCTGGCAATAATGATCGATCCGTTTTATAGCCGCTCTCAAACAACCGGCAGCAATGCAAATAACAATACATTTAAATATTTGCAGAAAGGATTTGCATCGCCGGGTAAAGCATACGGCAGCGCGCCGCTTTGGGTATGGCATACCAAAGTAACCAAAGCCATCATAGATTCCATGATGCAGGAGTTCAAACAAAATGCGTTTGGCGGTATAATGGTCCACCCCCGGCCGGGACTCATTACCGAGTATTTATCTCCCGACTGGTTCAGTCTGTATCAATATACCATACAAAAAGGGAAAGCATTGGGACTGGATGTATGGATATACGATGAAAATTCTTACCCTTCGGGGTTTGGCGGTGGCAATGTTCCCGACCAGATGCCGGAATCGTATAACCAGGGACAGATGCTGCATATGATAAAGACAACAGCATTGCCTGAGCAAACAGATGATATTTTCATCGCTCTGAAAGAAGACAATGGAAGCTTTATTGATATCAGCGCCCGCCTGGATCTGGAAAAAGACAAGCCGGGAAATTATTACCTCTTTAAAAAAGCGTTTTATCAAAAGCAGGCGGGTACCGTTGGCCCTCCTGAATTCCCATACGTTGACCTCATGGTGAAAGGGGTTACCGAAAAGTTCATTGAAGTAACCATGAAAGGATATGAAAAGATCGCAGTTAATGAATTTGGGAAAACAATTCCCGGACTGTTTTCGGATGAGCCCAGCATCCCTTCGCACGGTGCGGGCAATGTACGGTGGACTCCCGACCTTTTCAGCAGCTTTAAACAAAACTGGGGATACGACCTGCAAACCCATCTTCCATCCCTCTTTGAGGAAACGGGCGACTGGAAAAAAATAAGGCACAATTACCAGCAAACGCTCTTACAACTGTTTATTGACCGGTGGTCGAAGCCCATGCACGCTTATACCGAAAAGCATAACCTGAAATGGACGGGACATTACTGGGAGCATGGATGGCCGAACCCCGGGGAAGGACCGGATAATATGGCCATGTACGCGTGGCACCAGCAACCCGGCATTGATATGCTGTTCAACCAGTTCGATGAGGAAAGTCCCAACGCGCAGTTCGGCAATATCCGTTCAGTAAAAGAATTATCCAGCGTAGCCAACCAGCTCAACAAAAAAAGAACGCTCAGCGAAACCTACGGCGGCGGCGGATGGGAGCTTACTTTTAAGGATATGAAGCGGCTGGGCGACTGGCAATATGTGCTGGGTGTTAATTTTTTAAACCAGCATCTTTCCATGATGACGCTGACCGGCGCAAGGAAATACGATTACCCGCAGAGCTTTTCGTACCATACACCCTGGTGGCCCTATTATAAAACGCTGAACGAATATTTTACGCGGCTATCATTTGTACTGTCGCAGGGCAAACAGCAGAACGATATTTTGATCATTGAGCCCACAAGCTCTGCCTGGATGTACGCCGGCCCCGGAAAGCAGCATGCGGGATTGGGCGCCATCGGCAATCATTTCCAGCAATTCATCACCACGCTTGAGAAAGCGCAGGTAGAATACGACCTGGGTTCGGAAAACATTATCAAAGACCACGGCAAAACAAAAGGTAAAAGCTTTATTGTGGGTGAACGGGCTTACAGCACCGTGGTTATTCCGCCGGGAATGGAAAATATAGACGGCGCTACTTACGCGTTACTGAAAGCTTATGCCACTGCGGGAGGCAAGGTGATATTGTTTAACAGGCTGGAACGGATAGACGGTGCGCTAAAGAATGAGCTGCAATATTTCAACGCGCCCAACGATCATATCCTGCAGTTTGCCAGCCTCGATCTGCCCGTTATAGAACAGCAGTTCCGTCAAAGCGATTTTAAGATAACCCCGAACGGACAGGATGCTACCGGCGGCGACCTGTATCATCACCGCAGGTTAATGCATGACGGGCAGATCATCTTTCTTTCCAACGCCAGCATGGAATCGCCTGCAAAAGGAACGGTGTATGCAAAAGGAAAGGACGCTTTGCTGATGGACCCTGCTACCGGCCAAATATCAGACTATCCTGAGCAGGGGCAGGCAGATAAAATATCCCTGCACTTTAACATTCCACCGGCCGGCAGCTTACTGCTTTTTATAGCCGATAAAAAACAGCAGGGCCTGAAAAGCCATTTGACCCCAACAAGCGGATCGGTAGTTAAAGGAACGCCTGTTCAAACCATACGTCCTGCCGAAAATACACTGATGATAGATTTTTGCGATGTAATGCTGGGCGACACCCTTTTAAAAGACACCCATGTAGGTGCAGCATCGCGGGCTGTTTTTACACATTACGGCTTTAACAGGAACCCCTGGAACCACCAGGTGCAGTTCAAAGATCATATTGTGGCAAGAGATACGTTTTCTGTTGGAACAGGGTTTACGGCAACCTATCATTTTACGGTTGACGAACAGGTGAACTTTGAAAAGTTCCGCGCTGTTGTAGAACAGGGAAACCTGTGGACGGAAATTAAAGTGAACGGCAAAACGGTAAAGCCTGCGGCCGGCAAATGGTGGTTAGACAGGTCGTTTGGGGTACTGCCCATTGGCGCGTACCTTAAGTCCGGCGATAATACACTGTCGGTTACAACAAACCCTATGAGCGTATACGCAGAAATTGAGCCGGTATATATACTTGGTGATTTTAACCTGGCGCCGGCTGCAAAAGGGTGGCGGATCGTGGCTCCCAAACCGCTTCAGCCGGGGAGCTGGAAGGAGCAGGGTATGCCGTTATATGGATTTGGCGTAAGCTACGTTAAAGAATTCAACCTTGAACACACCGGCGGGCGGTTTGCGCTCCATCTGGGGGAATGGGAAGGAACGGTGGCTGCAGTAAAAGTAAACGGTAAGCCGGCAGGCATTGTATTTTCGGAGCCTAATACCTTAAACGTTACCAAATACCTCAAAAAAGGGATGAACCGGGTAGATGTTGAAGTGATCGGCAGTCTTAAAAACCTGTTGGGCCCGCATCACAATAACCCCAAACCGGGCATGGTTGGACCGGGGCATTGGTGGAATATAAAGTCATATCCCCCCGGCGAAGCTTATGATGTGTATGATTACGGATTGATGAGTGATTTTCAGTTGTTGCAGTATGCAGGCAAATGAGCTGCTTATCCGTTATATAAATCTTAAATCAAAAATTTCAAATCTCAAATCAAGCATATGACGCCTACCCTTAAGATTGGATTGTTCGGAATAGGGCTTGAAGCATACTGGGAGCAATTCGAGGGGCTGCAAAGGCGGCTTTCGGGTTATGTGGATATTGTTGCCGGCAAGCTAAAAACATTCGGCGCTGAAGTGATCAACCTGGGATTGATAGATACCCCCGCGAAGGCGTTTGAAGCCGGTCACAGCTTTCGTACGGAGGATGTAGATCTTATATTTTTATATGTTACCACGTACGCCTTATCGTCTACGGTGCTGCCGGTAGTGAAGCGTGCAAAGGTTCCTGTGATCGTGCTCAACCTGTCGCCCAAAGCGGCTGTAGATTATGAGTGGTTCAACAGGCTGAATGACCGTACGCAGATGACAGGGGAGTGGCTGGCCTATTGTTCGGCCTGCCCTGTGCCGGAAATAGCGAGCGTGTTCAACCGTTCGGGTATTCCTTTTTACCAGGTTACCGGCATGCTGCACGATGATCCTGTGGTATGGAAAGAAGTGGAAGGCTGGATATCGGCGGCCAAAGTAGCCAATATCATGTATCACAATACCCTGGGTGTGATGGGTAATTATTACGGGGGTATGCTCGATATTTATTCCAACTTCACTTTGCATTGCGCGGTACTGGGCGGGCATATAGAAATCATTGAAGTAGATGAGCTTTCTGCTATCCGCCGGCAGGTAACGGGGCAGGAGATAAAAGACAAATTAAAAGTGTTTGCAGAAGCCTTTGATGTGCAGCCCGACTGTTCGCCATTTGAGCTGGAAAGGGCTGCGCGCACATCGGTTGCACTTGATCAGTTGGTAGATAAATACCGGCTGGGCTCCATGGCCTATTATCATAAAGGTACCGGCATCGCTGAAAATGAAGACACCATGAGCTCTGTTATACTGGGCAATTCGCTGCTTACCGCCAATGGCGTGCCGGTAGCGGGAGAATACGAGGTCAAGAATGCCCAGGCTATGAAAATAATGGACAGCTTTGGCGTTGGAGGGTCGTTTACCGAGTACTATGCCATGGATTTTAACGACGATGTGGTGCTGATGGGACATGATGGCCCGGGCCACCTGGCCATTGCCGAGGGCAAGACCAAAGTAA
>NZ_DAOMOZ010000014.1:1734-11213 GCF_035444585.1 Agriterribacter sp. | reverse complement strand
CGCTACGGGGCGGTAGCCCTGCTGTCGGTTGTGGAAACGAGAGACGGGAAATTATTGTTTCTTGTAGCCGAGGCCGAATCGGTTGCGGGTCCCATACTGGAGATCGGCAACACCAACAGCCGCTATCGCTTTACTGTTGGCGCAAGGCAGTTCGTGGAGCAGTGGAACCTGCATGGTCCGGCTCATCATTGCGCAATAGGAATTGGCCATATTGCGTCGAAGATCAAAAAGCTCGGTGAACTGCTGGGAGTGGAGACGGTACAGGTGTGTTGAGGAGGAGCGGGGGCTTTCAGCCGTCAGCTATCAGCGGTCGGCTTTGAGCAATAAGCGGTAGTGGTGAGCCTCAGAGAAGAGACTCCCGGATGGCAACTGATGGGAAGCGGAGGGGATTTAGCCCCTCTCCGGGCGGAGAGGGGTTGGGGTGAGGTAAAACAATCGCCCTGGTACGTGTCTCACGTACCAGCACCAGGGCTTCTTTTTTATTTGAACAGTATTTTAAAAAAGCTTATGTTTTTACTCCGGAACAGCAAACCAGGAACTGTTTTTATTTCAATTATTGTACTCCTGTGGTATGGATGCAACAAAAAAATATCCGGTTCCGATAAAGCGGATATATCGGGCATACAGGCCCTGCGGTCTGGATTTGTAAAGCCACCTGATGCGGCGAGACCCGGCGTGTACTGGTATTTTATGGATGGAAATCTGTCGGAAGAAGGAATGACGAAAGATCTGGAATCAATGGCTGCGGCCGGTATCGGCAACCTTATTTTTCTTGAAGTAAATGTGGGGGTGCCGCGGGGCAGGGTTGATTTTTTAAGCGACAGGTGGCTTGACTTGTTTGCCCATGCCGAAAAAGAATGCCGCAGGCTTAACATTGACATGACACTGGGCATAGGCCCCGGATGGTCGGGCAGCGGCGGTCCCTGGGTTGCTCCTGAACAATCTATGCAGCACCTGGTATCATCAACTGTAGCAGTGTCGGCAAATGAAACCAAAAAAATAAAGTTGCCGGTTCCTGCTCCCAAAAGGCCTTTTTTTGGAGAGGGCGGATTCACCCCCGGTTTAAAAAAACAGTGGCAGGATTTCTATGAAGATGTTGCCGTGCTGGCATTTCCGCAGCCTTCGGATACAGGCAAAATAAAAGATATTGATGAAAAAGCGCTGTACTACCGCGCACCTTATTCTTCTGTAGCAGGTGTGAAGCCCTTTTTGGTTCCCGATACCGGTAATGTTAGTGCAGGCGACGCTGTTTCAAAAAAGGAGATCATAGACCTTACCGATAAATTACAGCCCGATGGAACATTAAACTGGGAGGTGCCGCAGGGCAACTGGATCGTTATGCGGTTTGGCAGGCGCAACAATGGGGCAGTTACCCGGCCGGCGCCGTTTCCCGGGCTTGGATTTGAGGAAGATAAGATGGACACCGGCGCGTTGAATGCGCACCTTGATCACTACACGGGCAGGATCTTCAAAAAAACTGGAAAGCCTGCCAAAGCATCGGAAGGCGGACTGAAATTCCTGCACATGGACAGCTGGGAAATGGGAGCACAAAACTGGACAAAGAATTTCAGGCCGGAGTTCATAAAAAGAAGAGGATACGACCCGCTGCCTTTCTACCCGGTATACAGCGGTGTTGTTGTTGAAAGCCGCGGGGTGAGCGAAAGATTTTTATGGGACCTGAGGCAAACCGCACAGGAACTGGTACTGGAATACCATGCCGGGCAGGTTAAAAAATATGCGCATCGCCACGGGTTAGGGCTATCCATAGAACCCTATGATATGAACCCTACTGCCGATCTTGAGCTGGGCGCTGTGGCAGATGTACCGATGTGTGAATTCTGGAGCAAAGATTTTGGTTACAATACCTCATTCAGTTGTGTTGAAGCGGTTTCCATTGCTCATGTTAACGGGCAGCCGCTGGTTCCCGCAGAAGCATTTACCGCCGAGAAAAACGAGGGCTGGAAACAGTACCCCGGTTCTATGAAAGCGCAGGGCGACTGGGCTTTTGCTGCCGGCATTAACCGGCTGGTATACCATACTTTTCAAAGCCAGGTGCTGGCCGACAGCCTGCGGCCCGGCATGACGATGGGGCCTTATGGCATCCATTGGGACAGGAACCAGACCTGGTGGCCCATGGTAGGGGATTATCACCGGTACATTTCACGCTGCCAGTTCATGCTGCGGCAGGGAAGGACCGTAGCAGATGTATTGTACCTGACACCCGAAGGCGCCCCGCATGTTTTTAGACCACCTTCATCGGCGCTTACGGGCGAAGAGCCGGTGCGCGACAGGAGAGGTTATAATTTTGACGGGTGCTCGCCGGGACAATTGCTGAACGCAGGCGTTAAAGATAACCAGGTAGTATTTCCGGGAGGAGCAACGTATAAGTTGCTGGTACTGCCGGATATTGTAACGATGACGCCTCGTTTGCTGGAAAAGATCGGCGCATTGATATATGAAGGTGCGGTAGTGGTAGGCAATCCGCCTGTTCAGTCGCCGGGACTAACAGGATACCCCGGCTGCGATGAGCAGGTAAAAGCCCTGTCGCGCACCATATGGGGCAGCCTGGAGATCCCGCTCGCTTATGGAGATCGGGAATATGGTAAAGGAAAGATCATCTGGGGCGCCGGTGTGAGCACAAGATCCGACGGATTTTATCCCTTATATAGCATAACTGCCGGTATATTAAAGAATATGGGATTGCCTGAAGATATTGAATGGGCAGGCGATCTGCGTTACACACACCGCACATCTCCCGGCTGGGATATTTATTTCGTAGCGAATAAAACGGATGAGCCTTTACAAACAGATGCGGTATTCAGGTGCGACAGCGGCAGCCCTGAACTCTGGGACCCGGTTACCGGTGAAATGAGGGCATTGCCTGAGTTTAAGCAGGGAGATGGTCAAACCGGTATTCCTTTACGGTTTGCACCCCGTCAAAGCTTCTTTATTGTTTTCAAAAAAGATAGGGCGGGTACTCCTGTTCCGGGAAAAGAAAATTTCCCGGAGCTTAAGAACATCGCCACATTGAATACGGCATGGACGGTAGCTTTTGATCCCAGATGGGGCGGACCGGAAAAGATAGTCTTTGACCGGTTGGAAGACTGGACAGCCCGTCCGGAGCAAGGCATAAAATATTATTCGGGGACAGCGGTTTACAGCCAGCGCTTTGATCTTGAAGAAAGCACAGGCAAAAAAGCACGTATGGTGCTTGACCTTGGAGAAGTGAAGAACCTGGCCCGGGTGAGGCTTAACGGGAAAGATCTTGGCGTGGTATGGGCAGCCCCCTGGCAGGTGGATATTACAGGAATCGTAAAACAAAAAGGAAACGAGCTGGAGATAGAAGTTGCCAACTTATGGGCAAACCGTTTGATCGGCGATGAGCAGTTGCCGGATGACGGTATAAAGAACGGGCAATGGCCGCAGTGGCTGCTGCAGGGGAAGCCGCGAACCAGCGGCAGGTATACGTTTACCACGTATAAGCATTATAAAAAGGATGCACCGCTGCTGCGCTCGGGGCTTATAGGACCGGTAACCATTAAACGAACTGAATTTTAACATATGATTTTTACAACAGGATGGAACAGGATATGCAGCACTGCTTTAAATGGTAACTTGCTGAAGTATTTACCAGCGCCGTGGTTCGTGTCTCACGAAACACCGTTAATCCTTAGCAGTTCCCTACGCCATGGTTCGGGTTTCCACGAAACACTGTTAACCTGTAGTAGCTCATTTTAGTGTAGTAATAATTTTTTATAACGATTGTAACATTTAGAATTTGATGAGACAGACAACCACAAAAATGCAAGGCAAAGGATTTTTGAAGTCAGGTTATTGTAAAGCTGCTGGTGTACTGCTTTTGCTTTCGGTTATGATGCATCCGGCTATAGCTAATGAAACGGAAGCAGCTTCCGCAACACCTTTCTGGATTTGGACCTTCCTGGGAAGATTGCACCCTTTAATTGTACATTTCCCTATCGGCCTGCTCGTGGTAGCCTGGCTGCTGGAATTGTTGATCTGGAAAAGAAAATCGAATGATTTTGGCCCGGCCATAAAGGTATTGATGGTCATTGGAACCATTTCAGCAATTTTATCGGTTGCGTTCGGATTGCTGCTGATCAATACGGAAGAATACGGTGGGGAACTATTGCCTCTTCACCAGTGGACGGGTATTGCCACGATGGTGCTGGCCGGCATTACCACTTATGCCTATTTCAAAAAGTCGCGGCGCATGCAAAAGCTGTTGCTAACGCTAACCGTAGCGGGTGTTACAGTGGCCGGGCATTATGGCGCATCCCTCACGCATGGCGAAGATTATCTTACAAGCGTATTGCCCTCTGCCCAGCCGGAATTTGCCGCCAATCAGCCCACATTTGTATTGGCCAATCAAACCGGTCCTTTAAATGAAGCGCAGATACAGGAACTGAACCTGCAGGTACGCACCATTTTCGCCCACAGCTGCACCAATTGTCATGGAGAGGCCAAGCAAAAAGGTGATCTGAGGCTTGATTCAAAGGAAGCGATTTTTAAAGGAGGGGAGGATGGACCTTCGCTCGTACCCGGCAGTCCCGAAACAAGTGAACTGGTACGGAGGATCAAGCTGCCCCGCAGCCATAAGGAGGCCATGCCTTCCAAAGGAAAGGGGCTTACCCCGCAGGAGATAGCCATCATTGAATACTGGATAAAACAGGGCGCGCCCTGGCCTGAAGGCAACCTGAAAAGCATTTACCGGGTGGCTGCACTGGAGCCCCGCATGCCTGAAATTCCTGCTTCAACCGGCGACCTGGTGAGCCCTGTTGATCTTTTTGTGAACGACTATTTTAAGAAGCATAATGTTGAATGGAACAAAAAGGTAGATGACCGTACATATATCCGCCGGGTATATTTAGACGTAATTGGTTTGGTGCCTGCCCCGGATACAGTAGAAGCTTTTATAAAAGATACCCGCGCCGGTAAGCGTGAAATGCTGGTGAGCAACCTGCTCAGCCGCAACAGCGACTACGCCCAGCACTGGCTCACTTTCTGGAACGACGCCTTACGCAACGATTACAGCGGAACGGGCTATATAACAGGCGGGCGTTACGACATTACGGAATGGTTATACAATGCCCTGCGTGACAATAAGCCGTATAATGTTTTTGTGAAAGAGCTGATCAGCCCCGACGAGCAATCAAAAGGATTTATTGCAGGCATCAAATGGCGCGGTACCATTAATTCCAGCCAGCGAACAGAAATGCAGGCAGCCCAGAATGTGTCGCAGGTTTTTTTAGGATTGAATTTAAAATGCGCGTCCTGCCACGACAGCTTTATCAGCGACTGGAAACTAGAAGATGCATATGCATTTGCCAATATATTCTCCGACAGCCCGCTGGAGATCAACCGCTGTGATAAGCCCACCGGCAAAATGGCGCCTACCCGCATGCTGTACAAAGAACTGGGCGAAATAGATTCCAACGCTATCCCGCAAGAGAAATTAAAGCAACTGGCAGATTATTTGGTGCAACCTAAGGATGGGAGATTGTACAGGACCCTGGTAAACCGGCTGTGGGCCCAGTTGATGGGACGCGGCATCGTGGAACCGGTAGACGTAATGGACAATGAGCCCTGGAGCCAGGACCTGCTCGACTGGCTGGCATCCGACTTTGTGGCAACGGGATACGACGTTAAAAAGCTCATCTATAAAATACTCACTTCAAAAACCTATCAACTGCCATCGGTAGGCATAAAAGAAGCGGAGCTGATCATTGCACCCGATTATGTATTTACCGGTATGCTGCGCCGGCGGCTCACGGCAGAACAGTTTACCGATGCGGTGAGCAAAGCTATTGAGCCGGTTTACGGCGATAGCGCTATAGTATATAAATTATTGCCCGAAGATGTTAAAGCCGATATTCGTTTCCCACGGGCATCGCTCGTTAAAAATGATGGGTATCTTACAGCGCTTGGCCGACCCAACCGCGAAACCGTTTCCACCAGCCGCCTCTCGCAGGCCAACCTGCTGCAGGCGCTCGAACTTACCAATGGCGACCGGTTCAATAATGCGATGGTGCGTGCCGCAGTAAAGTGGAAACAGGAGTATCCCGATGCAGAACAAATGGTAACTGAAATATACCGGAACACACTGGGGCGGCCGCCGGTGGCAGACGAGCAGTCGGTTGCAATGAAAGTGCTGGGTAAAACGCCTACCGAGGCTGCCGTGCAGGATTTTTTGTGGGCTATGACCCTGCATCCCGAATTTCAGTTAATTTATTAATAAGACAATTTAAGCACACCATTTAAAATATTCAGATCATGAAAGCCAGTTGGAACAGAAGAGAATTTATTAAAAGATCCAGTGCAGCCACGCTCGCCGCTTTGGCGGCAGGTGCACCGGTAGCCAGCCTGCTGACAGGGTGCGGAAAGGGAAAAAAGATAGCCGCCAACACCAGCGCCGACACGGTTATATTGCTATGGTTAGCCGGTGGTATGGCGCATACCGAAACGTTTGACCCCAAAAGATATACGCCTTATGAAAAGGGGCTGGAAGGCAACCGGGTGCTGAGCACATTCGAATCGTTCCCTACCGCCCTGGATGGTATCCGGTTTTCCGACGGGCTGCAATCCATAGGCAATGTAATGGACAAAGGCACTTTGATAAGATCGTATGTTGCCGCCGATATGGGACATATTCTTCATTCGAGGCACCAATACCACTGGCATACCTGCTATGAACCGCCTCAAACGGTTGCCGCGCCGCATATTGGTGCATGGATCGCCAAAGAGTTGGGTCCTAAAAATCCGGTGATCCCGGCCTTCATTGATATTGGTCAACGGATGAACGTTGGCGAAGCAGAAGAACTAAAAGCTTTTCATACTGCCGGATTTTTAGGCAATGAATTTGGCCCGTTTTTAATCCCCGATCCCAGCCAGGGACTGGAAAGCGTACGTCCGCCCGTAGGTATGGACGCCAAACGTTTTGAAAGACGCAATCAGTTGTATAATGACCTGATCAGCAAAAGTGTGATCGGCGACCTGGGAAGCGACTACCAGAAAGAATCGCTGAAAAGATCCATGGAGCAGGCCTATATGCTGCTCAATTCGCCGGAGGCAAAGGCGTTCGACCTGAGCCTGGAGCCCAAAGAAGTGTACGATGTGTACAATACCGGCCGCTTTGGACTGGGCTGCCTGCTGGCAAGGCGCCTTACCGAGCAGGGCGCAAGATTCATCAGCGTTACCACCGAATATGAGCCGTTTAAAGGGTTTGATACCCATGAAAACGGCCACACACGTATGGTAGGCATGAAAAAAATGGTGGATGGCCCCATAGCCCAACTGGTAAAAGACCTGGATAAGAGCGGCCACCTTGACCGTACCCTGATCATTGTAGCCAGCGAGTTCAGCAGGGACATGATGGTGGAAGGCAGACCCGATGCCACAGTAAAAGAACAGGTAAACCAGCCCGATATTTTGAACGACATGAAATTTTACGGTATGCATCGTCATTTTACGGATGGCTGCTCCATACTGATGTTTGGCGGCGGTATCAAAAAAGGGTTTGTGTACGGTAAAACCGCCGACGAACGCCCCTGCAAAACGATTGAGAACCCAATAAGAATAGAACAAGTGCACCAAACCATTTACCACACCCTGGGCATACCTCCGGATACCAATTACGAAGTGGAGAAAAGGCCTTTTTATACCACTCCCGATGGGGATGGGGAAATAGTGGAAGACCTGCTGATAAAAGTGTAGGGATCCCCGGCAGTGGTAACGCTGCCGGGTACCTGCAGCAAAGCTCACCCGGCAACCCGCAGCTTGTCACACTGACGAAGGAAGTGTCTGCATTAATGCTTTAATTGACCTTTTTTGCGTAATTAGTGTAGGATTTGCTGGTAAAAATGCAAAGTTTTAACTTCAGCAATGCTTTATCATCAGCCTAACATCGGTCATTTTTAGCGTTCATACAATGGAAAAAGATCAACTTTTTAATTTCAGGCAACCGCTTGTTACAGCCGCCGGTATCATTTTGGGATTCGTTTTAAACTTTGCAACGGGGTTGGTCAGGCGGGATACCAGAAATGATGTAATCCCTTTACTGATACTGTTTTTTATCCTCATTGGCATAACACTTTTAATAGTATCATTATACCGTATACTATATAACGGTTATGACAGGGAGCAGGCTGACCGGTTTTACCGGAGAACGCTGAATTGTTTTATGACCGGTGTAATTTTCTCATTTCTGGGCGGGCTTTTGAAAATGGTGCATACCCTTTTTCTTTCCTGAACAGTATATTATACGATGTTCACTGAAGCCGGAATTTGCTAACTTTATTCGGTGTTCCACCGGGCCGCATTTCAAATTATCCGGGAAGGTGTATCTGCGAAGCATAGGATATACCTGGTGAGTTTCCTGGTTCGTTAAAGGGCTCAAAGTCGAGCTAAGGAGTATATGTAATCCCACCCCAAACACGTTGCTCATCATTCTGATGTACCAATTATAATAACCATCATAAAACAATCTATTATGCATACACCGGCAAAACAAATGGTAGCAGCTATATTGCTTATTGCCTTTTTACCTGCAGCAGTTAATAAAACAGAGGCCTGTACAAGAGTGGTGTATAAAGGGCCCAATAATACTGTTATTACAGCAAGGAGCATGGATTTTTCTATGGAGATCCCCGCCAATTTATGGTTGTTCCCAAGAGGAATGGAACATAGCGGCAATGTAGGGAGCAGCTCCATCAAATGGAGGTCACGATACGGAAGTGTTTCTGCCAGCTCGTGGGATATCGCCGTGTCGGATGGTATGAATGAAAAAGGGCTGGTTGCCAATTTGCTATGGCTGGTGAGTTCGCAATATCCCGAATTTGAAAAAGGCGGAGATAAAAAAGGGCTTGCCGTATCACTCTGGGCACAATATGCACTGGATAACTTTGCTACCGTGAGTGAGGCGGTTGACCATTTTAAAAAAGAAACATTTGCAGTAGTTACGGATTTTATTCCCGGCACAGACAAGTACACTACCGTTCACCTTTCACTATCGGATGCCAGCGGCGATAATGCCATCCTGGAATATATCGGAGGAAAGCTGGTCATTCATCACGACCCGTCTTATGTAGTGATGACCAACGATCCGTCGTTTGAAGAACAACTGGCTATAAATGAATACTGGAAAGGGATCCCGGGAAATATCTTCCTGCCCGGTACGAACAGGGCTGCCGACAGGTTTGTACGCGCCTCTTATTATATCCACGCTATACCGCAAACAGATAATACCAGGATCGCAGTAGCCAGCGCATTCAGCGTTATCAGGCAATGCTCGGTTCCTTACGGGATCTCTACCGAAGGGTTTCCTAACCTTTCTACCACGAGATGGAGAGCCGTAGCCGATCAGAAAAACCTGGTTTACTATTTTGAAAACGCCCTTACCCCGAACACCGTATGGGTGGATCTGAAAAAACTGGATTTTAATGAAAAAACCGGTAAAGTAAAAA
>NZ_DAOMOZ010000014.1:0-1634 GCF_035444585.1 Agriterribacter sp. | reverse complement strand
GTATGGGTGGATCTGAAAAAACTGGATTTTAATGAAAAAACCGGTAAAGTAAAAAAGCTGCCGCTGGACAAAAACCAGACCTACGCAGGCGAATCATCCCGGCAGTTCATCATTGCAAAGCCATTTGTATTTCAGGGGATATAAGAGCCAACAGGTAGCGACTTTTCGCTGCCTTCCTTTAAGCGTCACAAAAGCCTTTTCTGCAGTAGGAAAACACGGGTTTTTGGTTTTAGCTGATCTCTGATTTGAGATTCAATATTGTTGTGCCGGGCGGCTATGCATAGCACCTGATCATAAAGAGGCCCTCAGCGTAAGCTTAAACGGCACTTCAATGTGTTCCTTGGCGCCCGACAAGATCAATTCGGCTGCTTTTACACCCATCTGGTGAAAGTCTGTTGATATGGTGGTTATGCCGTTCAGGATTATTTTTTTCATAACGGTCTCGTTATAAGAAATAACGCCGATGTGCTTGCCTATTTTATATTTCATGGAAATAAGCCTTTCAATGAGTATAACAAGGTCGGCCTCCATAACATTGATGTATACCTCGCCGCTGTTGATGGGTTCTCTGGCAATATCGTGCACCACTTTATGTGTAAAGGCATACTCCTGGCAAAACCGGTTAAATCCCTTCAGTATCCCTTTGGGATAATAACTTTTTTCGGGGAATATGATTTTCAGGGTGTGGTATTTGGCCAACTGCTTCAACGCCTGTTCCAGCGCATTATAAATATCTTTCTCAAAATTTTCATATACCGCGCCATACTCGCCATTTACGCCGGATATTTTTTTATCCAAAAGTATCAGCTTATGCCTGGGAATGGTATTGATGATCTCATGCGCATTTTCGCCGCCTTCTATAAAATGCGGGATGATCACAAAATGCGAATAGTCTTCTTTGGCATTTCCCAGTAATTTTTTAAACAGCCCGAAATCATTGTTATAGATATAAAAATCAATTGCTACATGCTCACCCAGTGTTTCCACAAAGCCATCGTATATGATTTTTTTATGGGCGCTCAGCTTATTGAACAGCAGCATTACATGCTGGGTTTGTTTAATGTCATCATTAACAATATAGTATCCTTTTCCGGGCACGGAGCCCAGCACGCCCATTTTTTTGAGGTGCTTATACCCCTTCTCGGCAGTATCTCTTGATATCTCCAGTTCAAAACTGAGCTCATTGATGGAAGGAACAAGATCATCTTTTTTTAGCTTCCCCGCTTCTATGGCATTCAGTATAGAATGTGTAAGCTGCAGGTACTTGGGTGTAGCAGAGAATTCATCCACATGCACATGCTCAAAAAACTGGCTGAACTTCATTCCTTATTTTATATTGCTTATAAAAGGCAAATATAAAGTATGTGACTGGTATACGGGGGGCATTCCGGCGCCATTCCTGTTCCTCCAGACAACAAAAGCCCGCATTGCTTTAATTTGCTATGGGTAGCGGTAACCGGTGCAGGCAGGACGCTACTTCCCGGCATTGTTTTCCTTCTCCAACTCTTCGAGCGTCCAGGGATCCCATCTGCGCCCTACCACATCACGCACTTTTTTGATATCGCCGGGCTGAATTACGGAAGCTGCATTACCAAGATTAGTACGGATATAGCTCAATACCGCTGCCAGCCACT
>NZ_DAOMOZ010000013.1:0-41720 GCF_035444585.1 Agriterribacter sp. | reverse complement strand
TTTGTCCAGAAACTAAAACTAAAGCTTTGTGAAAGACCCGGCCTCAGCAAATCATGCTTTGGAAGTACGGCATAAGAGCCTGCATTAAATGAAGCCACCCTCCCCCGTTGGGGATCGGTTACAAAAGTAACGTCGGCTGTAGCCAGTTCACCTTTCATGGCGTCAAAACGGTTGCCGCTCACGTCATTCAGGTCATTATCCATGGGCAGGTACACCAGCAGGTTGTTCCCGCTGCCGCTTGTAGTAGTGAAGCTCCAGGATCCCGGCATTAAAAAACCTTCGAAAGCTTTACCGCCCGCATCTACAATGCTACCTGCGTCTGCAAGCACATAATAAGCAGTAGCAAATTCAAGCGGTGTTCCCAGCTTCACTGTCACCTTCTTACCTTCAATGGATACAGACTGACTGCTAACAGGTATTTCAGCTATCTTGGTATCTCCGTCGCTTTTAAACACATTGATGCTGCCGGCACCCTTTTGTACGTCAACAGCAAAGATCAGTTCCAGCGCAAACAGGGAGGCGTCGGTACTGCCAGGCAAGGGGTTCATGGCGCTCAACGCCAGTCCGCTGGTGCCCACGGTTTTAAAAATCCACGACGATCCGGATGGCATACCCATATACTGATTATCCAACAGGTCTGTGAAGGTTCCCGCTCCCAGGGTAACAGTATAAAATTCATCTGCCTCCAGGTCTGCCGGAGGATTAATGGTCACCACCCTCATGTCTTTATCTATTGTTACGGCATCCGACTCAACGTTAATGCGTATGGTATCGGAGGCGCCTATAATCGCCACTTCACCACTTCCTTTTTTTACGTTTTCGCTAAAGGTCAGTATCAGGTCACTGTTCACGGCAACGCCTTCAACTGCCAAAGCCGGGTTATAACTAACCACAACCGGATTGGCCGTATCAATAGTATGGTCGAATTTTTCTTTACATGATACGACCAGCACAATACCCGCCACTGCCATTGACAACAGCAAAACAAATACCTTATTATTCTTTTTCATCCGAACATTTTTTGATTTATTTGAAATTGGCCCTGCAGGCCGCTGCTTATGATTTATGGGTTAAAAGCGTTCATCTCTGTTTGTTACTGGCGGGTGAGCGTTACCCGGAAGTCTCCCTTTCCTGTTGCTTTCGTATCGGTATTCTCCCATCCCATGTAAAAGGAGAGCGTTAGCGTAGATCCTTCAACCTTTACGCTGAATTCATCTACCGGCTCAACCCCCGTTACATTTACTGTGGCGCTGTCCTCTGTACCGGTAACGGTCCAGGTTGCAACACCCGCATTGCCAAATACGATCGGGCAATTCTGTGCCAGGAACTTCTCCGGATTGCCTGAAGCATCCGTGGTAAATACCAGGCGCATGGTTCCAAACACTTCAGACGGCACATTGTCGGGTGTAACTATATTGCCGGGATTCGCCCAGGTGCCTGCCAGCCTGCCGGAGACCAGTTGTTCCGGATCCGGCACTTCATGTCGCAATTTATCTTTTGTGCAGGAAGCTACTCCTGCCATACCTGCAATAAGCAGCACTAAAAACAATTTCAAATTCAGTTTCATGACACTATGGTTTTTATCTGGGCACTTTAAATAAACGGTAAGGCACGTTTGATTTCAGCACGCTTCCTTCCAGCCCCCAACCGGCATCCGGAGCAATCCCAAAATGGCTCAATATATTCACGGCTACATCTGTTAGTCCTATCGGGTAGTAGGGGTGACGTTCGGTGGCAATGCCCACCAGTTCGCCATCATGCCCTTTGCCGCTATAATCTTTAATTACAGTACCTCTTACTTCATCCAGCTTCAGGTACAGGTTCAGCGAAGCTTTGTTGGGATGGTTGCTGTTTTCAATATTGCGGAGGTACATGTAATCTTTGATCGTTTCGCCGGAGAGCACATCCGTCCATATTCTCACTTCATTGAAAGAACCTGCCCAGTTAGGCGCTCCGCCGCCGTATCGTCCTGTTCCCTCCTGCGCCAGACAGATATAATCAAAAGGCGAGGTCATATTATCTGCACTCTTATAGGTAAGTGCCGATTCATTTACTTTTTCGCCATCCTGGTATATCGTGCAATAGCTGGTTTTATCAAATGCAATGGCAATGTGGTGCCAGTTGCCGTCTTCCAGTGTTTTGGAGGAACCAATGTCGTAACGTTCCCGCTTTTCATTGGCAAAATTGATCTTCCATGATGTTCCGCTCCTGCAGATGATAAAGCCGGGGTTGCCTCCCGAATCCCAGTCCTTGTCTCCCATGATGGAGGGGTCGCTGGAATTATCGCCTGCTTTCAGCCAGAATTCGATGGTAAATTTGTTCATCCCCTGTAAGGGCGTTCCTTTGATAGGGATACGGACATAAGTTTTGTCGCCTGACGGAGCTTTATTTATTGTCAAAACATTATCCGCATTTTCGCGGGGCGCCAGCGCCGTACCGATCAATTCTTTTTTGTCCATTTCAGCGCCTGAAAGAATGATCGGAACATTGATCTCTTCCAGTGTAGTGCTCTGCGGTACCCCGGATTCTGTTCCGCCATGCGTGGACGCCAGGAAAATATTCCAGTCCTCATTGGTATAATCTGTCCTGGACTGGATGGCTGTCTGTAGCCCGGCCACATACTCATCAATTTTCTGAATAGCCAGCACATACTGTGCCTGGCGCAACTGAAATCCCACAACATTTCCAACATCGGCGGGGCTGCTGAATTGCACAAATACCGCACCCATGTCTGCCTGCTTCAGCAGTTCCACTGATTTGTTATAGACTTCTTCATCTGTAGTAAACTGAAATTTCTGGTCTGCTGCCCCATTGAGTAATGTATTGATCTCGGGGGTGCGCACAACCGAAGCCACTACCAAAGAAGAGAGCGCTGTTTTCATGCGGCTGACCACCGAGGGATATTGCGCAAAATTGTTCCCCGAAAAAGATTCATTGACCGTAACGCCATGCTTATCGGCGGAAACGCCTGTAAGCATCGTAGACCAGCCGGAACTGGCATAGGCGGGAACACCGCCATAACCACTCATGCTATAGGAGCCGTTGGACCTGAGGGCGCCAATGCCCGGTGTGGCCGCATAATCAATGGCGGTATTGATAATACCATCTACTCCGATCACCAATATTTTCCTGGTTTTCGTTTGAGCAGACACCGGGCTGCCTTGTATCAGCAAAACAGCCAACAGCAGGCAGGCATATCTAAAAAAGTAAGTCATCCGCATATCTTTTGTTTTTTTATTGGCCGGATGCCCGCCTGACCGGACGGGCAGGGAACGCCTGATCAACATTTTCGTGTGCAACGAAAACCTCCATAGGCGTTTTATCCGCATATTTTTTGTTATTTGTACAATCGAACCACATAGCTACCCGGGATCCCTATCACAAAGTTGAAATTGTAAGCCTCATAGCTCACCTGTTCCACACCTCCCACCTCGGTTACTATTTTCCAGGTAGCATAAGTATCAGCTTCCTTCACCGGGAAATTCACACTCCATATTTCCCCTTCATCGGTATCATCCACAAAAGTGCCCTTGAACCCGGCAGCACGGTCTTTGGTAAAGTCAATATAATCGCCGGGAAGCGGCTGTCCATCCAGGTATGCCACAAAACGGATCTGGTTGGGCTCATCGCCCACACGTTCAATTTCAGGCTGTTTGGCCATGCCCGACGACCAGGACAAAACATCCTGCTCTTTAAATTCCACCACGAGGGCATCTGTTAACAGCCTGGTGCCCGATTTGTTCGATACCCGTATATCAAAATGATACTCCCCTGCAGGAATTTTGTTCCCTTCCAGTATTTCCAACACACCGGTAAACTCATTGATCTTTACGGCAGGAACCATCACCGTATCCGACTTCAGCGCCAGCTCTTCAGCGCTTTCGTTGCCAACAAGGGCTTCTTTATAACGGACCACAGCAATTTCATCGCTTAATGCGCTGACAGGTTTACCGCCGGGTTCCCTGATCTCCACGATTTCAAACGTCAGGGGCAGCGTGGAGGTGGAAGACTGGAAGTCGCCGATATTCAGATGCAACCCCGAGATTGCATACTGTTTCCTGTTTTTATAGGTAATATCCGGGGCGATGCTTCCTTCCTGCGGAATTTTGGTACAGGCGCCCGTGAGCAGCATAGTACTCCCAAATACTGCCGTCAAAAATTGAAATATCCTGTTATTATATGTCATCTCTTACCTAATTAAATCCAAAAATGTGTGAATCGGCGGCAAGCACATGCACGATGCCGTTCGTTGAGCGCAGGTCTGCCGTTTCTACCGGAACGGATAAATATATTTCAAAGGTTCCCGGCATACCTTTATTAAGGGAAAAAACAATATTCCTGGCACCCATATTCACATTGCCCAGGTAATCGCTCTGTACAATATTAAAACGCGCTTTAACGCCCCCGTAAGTAGTATCATAACTGTAAGCGGTGCCCAGCCCGCTTCTTACGACCTCTTTGCCGGGGATGATATAGTTCTTCAATATTTCCGCTATCGCTTCCATTTCTTCATCGGTGAAATCGCCGAAGGTTTTGGGCCGCTTCTCCGGGTCGGGGAATACCAGGTTGAAGTAATTATGAATGGAATAATTCTTCGGAGCCAGAAAGGTAGAACCATCGGCATTCACAGCCCCTTCCAGCCCGGTGAGGGTGATCAGCGCGGTGAGGGTATCAAACACGTCAGGGCGGCTTTTCAGGTAATCCATAGTGGACATTCCCAGGGTTGCTGTTTCATCGGGATCCAGGACCCCTCCGTCTGCAAAATAATCCTTGCTGCACCCCGAAACAAACACCACTGTTACAAGCGCTATTGCGATTATTGATTTCATTCGTTATATAAGTTTATCATTTATAGTTTAGCTGTCAGGAGCTTTTAGCTTTCAGTCTTCACCCTTTCACTTCTCACGTTTCACTTCTCACGTTTCACCTCTCACGTTTCACCTCTCACTTCTCACAATTCACAATTCACCATTCACTTTTCACTATTCACTCATTGCCATCCCCTACTGGTTAAACTGCCAGTAATACGTTTGTTCCATATTCGGATTATTGGCAAAAGCTTCATCACTCACAGGAAAAAATCCGGCGCCGTCCTTTTCGCCCTGGGCTGTGATGTACGGATTGAATTCGTGCAAACGCCCCAGGCGAACGAGGTCGTACACGCGCTGAAACTCACCGGTCAGCTCCCTCCGCCGCTCTTCCAGCACTTCTTCTATAACAACAGGCTGATCATCCCTGGTAAAATCCGGAATTCCCGCACGCCTGCGCACAGCATTTAAGTTGGTAAGCGCCTCGCCTACGTTACCCAGCCTTGCATCTGCTTCAGCCTTCAGCAGCAGTATATCTGCATACCTGAAAACAGGAACCGGCGCTTCCATAAGGCTATAGCTGCGGTCTTTGACCTTTCTGAATTTGGCAAACATGATCGTTCTTTCACCATTTGCCAAAGGATCGGCCAGTACAGGTCTCAGCTCACTGGCGCTCACCGAAAAATCAATGCTTTCAAAAAATGCGGGCACCCTTTTGTCCGACTGATCCCTGGCATAATCGGGATAGATCTCCAGTATCCTTGACCTTGGTACCGCCAGCGTTAAATTGCTCCTGTCGGTATAGGGATTGGTAAGATAATAGGTCATAATATGCCCGTAATAATCGGCAAATTCTCCCTTCTTCTTATCATAATACATTTCTAAGATCATCTCTTCCGATTCTCCTAAATCAAATAAATTCCGGAACTGGTCTATCGGTACCAGCTTAAATACTTGTGAATCGATGATCTCTTTCATGGCATTGGAAGCGCCCTGGTAATCTTTCAACCACATCAATGCATGCGCTTTCATTGCGAGGGCTGCGCCTTTTGTGCCTCTTGACATGGACTCTTTGATGGTTCCTTCATGTTTCCAGGGCAGATCCGGTATGGCAATATCCGCTTCTTCCACCACCATCTGCATCACGGAACTGAGGGGTTCCCTGCCTAATGGCCGCACATTGCGCGCTTCGAGGTTTATCGGAACGTCTCCCCAGATCCGCGCTGCATAAAAATGCGCTAATGCTCTCAGGAAACGGGCTTCCGCCAGTAACTGTTTTTGCCGATCCGCCGTAAGCCCGTTGGTGATATCCGGAATTTTTTCGAGCACCAGGTTGCACTGTTCAACGGTACGGTAAAAAAGCCTCCAGTTGGTCATGGGCTCCAGCTCTGTGCGCTGGATCAGGTGGTTTTCGAAGGTGGCCTGCCAGTCGCCGTCATCATTCGGCGTGATCCAGTCTCCCGAGCGCGCATCACCCCAGAAATAATAATCGCCCCATGATCCGTTGCGGGTCGTTGCCGGCGTATCGTCTTTGGTTAATCCCGACAGCGCCCTGCGGAAAATGGCGAAAGCTGCAGCCACAGCGCCTTCAGCATCGCTGCCTGTTTTCCAGGCCTGGTCTTCCGTTACCGTATTGATCGGCAATTCTTCCAGCCACTTTTTGCATGATTGCCCTAAAAGGGATATGAACCATACACAACCGATAATGATATATTTACTTTTCATATTCAAATGACTTTATTTTACCCCGATCAAATGATCATACTTTATAGTGAAATGGAAACGCCAAACAATAACATTCTCCGCATCGGGTATCCTCCCGACATGTCGAAACCATCAATGGTAACCAGCTCAGCATCGGGGCCGCTATACTTTTGGAATGTTATAAGGTTGTCTGCCGTGCAATAGATCCGCATCCTTTCAAAAGGGAACCGCTCCATGACCCTGTTGCTAAAAGTATAAGACAGGGTGGCGGACCTGATCTTGAAATAAGAACCGTCTTCTATATACTCAGAATCATAATTGATCACCTGTGTTGCATCGCTCCACGGATTAAGGGTAGGATACCTGGCATTATCACCGCTTTTTTCCCAAATGGCATAATTGTCGAAGTTGGGCAGGGAAGAACTTCCCGCAAAATCTTTCCCCAGCTTGAGGCGGTCGAGCAATGCGGTATTGACAATCTCCCTGCCGACCACAAAAGTGGAGACGATGTTAAGGCTGAATCCTTTATAGGTGAAATCATTGGTCCATCCACCGTTCCATCTCGGATTCGGATCACCGGAATATATACGGTCGGCAACATCAATGCTATAGTCGCCGTTCTGATCTTTAAAATTACGGTCGCCTACCTGCAGGCTCTTGTTCTGCAATCCCACCAGCTTTCTCCCGGTTTTGGGATCTACCGGGATCTGATCTTCTGCCTGGTAAATACCCTGCGATTCGTAGAAGAAGAAACCGTTGAGCGGGTTCCCCACACGGATAATGGATCCGAAGTCCTGCCCCGAAGTGCTCACTTTAATGATATCTGCATTGCCATCCGGAAGCCTGATGACCCTGTTCTTGTTATAGGCAAAGTTCAAACTGGTATTCCAGGTAAAATCCCTGCCAAATCTCATATTGGTATTAACAGTGAACTCCAGACCGCGGTTCAGCACATCTGCAGCATTACGGTATACTTCATTATAACCCGATGTAGTGGGCAGGGCAGTGGACAAAAGCAACCCTTTGGTCAATTTTTCATACGCATCAAAAATGAATTCTACCTTTCCTTTGAATAAGGTGAGGTCAATACCGAGATTGGCCATATTGGTTTTCACCCAGGTAAGGTTGTCGTTCTTGAAGCCATCAAGCCAGGTGGGTGTAAACCCTGAAATGCCTCCATAGGCGATCTCGACCAAAGAATTATACCGGTCCAGTGCGCCCCCGTCCATGATCCCCAGCGCCAGGTAGTTATTGTCCCAGGTGGTTCCCGACAGCCCGTAACTACCGCGGATCTTACCGCTCGACAGCCAGCCTGCATCAGCAAAAATATCTTCTTTATAGAAATTCCAGCCTGCCGAAATAGACGGGAACACACCCCAGCGGTTGGCCTTACCGAACTTGGAAGACCCGTCTGTACGGATAGAAGCCCCCAGCAGGTATTTCTGCTGAAAATTATAATCAATGCGGCTGAAATACGACATCAGGGTGCTGGCGCCGTAATTGCTGGAGCCGATGCTGCTGCCCCGGGGCCAGTTCACTGTTTGCGACAGGGTGGGTGCTGCACTTATACTGTTTACTGTAGTTATTTTCGCCTCTGTTTTTTCCATGCTCTGCCCCAGTAAAACGCTCAGGCTGTGCCCGTCTCCAAACTTAGGCGTATAGGTAACGGTGTTCTGGAAAAGCAGGTTTTGGTTTTCGCCCACGGCGCTGAGATTGGTTGCTCTCAGGGTACGTCTGGATTCAGAATAATTATCCTGCATAGCCCGCAAATACTCCAGGCTGAGGCTGGCCTTATAGCTCAGGTTCCTCAGAATGTTCAGCGTAGCATCGGAACTGAACCGTACGCGATCATTCAGGTTTGAAATATGTCCCGGCTGGTACACTTCCGCACCTTTTACCAGCGGATTATCCGGCAGCGGCAGCAGGGAAGAGTAGGTAGTGGAGAGTCCATCGGGATTCCTGCCCTGGTCGGTGCGCGAAACGGCCAGCGTATTGTTAATGATCAGCTTACTTTTTAAAGCGTTGAAACTGGTATTGGCCATGAGGCTGTAGCGCTTGAAGCCGGTGTTGAACAGGATGCCTTTGCTATCCATATAACCCATGCTGATGCTGTATTGTCCAAAATCGCCGGCTCCGCGAATGGAGGCGCCGTAGTCCTGCGTAACGGAAGTGTTGTACAGGTAGCCCTGCCAGTCGGACGAGTTGTTGTAGAACGGGTTTGTAACATCGGTATACATCGCCGGCATAGCTATACCGTAAGGTGCGTACAGATCGTAGAGGCTTTTAACCTGTTCCCGTTCTTTGGTTCCGGCGGCCACATCCCTGAGCTGTGGTACAAAATTCACACCGGTGCGGATATTGAAATTGATCTGCGGCTTGCCTCGTTTGCCTTTTTTGGTAGTGATCAGGATCACCCCGTTTGCCGCTCTTGAGCCGTAAATAGCTGCGGCAGATGCATCTTTGAGCACTACCACATCTTCGATATCGCTGGGGTTAAGGTCGGCCAGCACATTGGTGCTGGTAACAGCAAATTCGCTGCTCATTTTTGAAATGATGGGTATACCGTCAATCACATACAACGGCTCGGAAATGGCGGAAGCGTCGCCGCGGCTTACTGCAGCCAGCCCTCTGATGATGATGGCAGGGGTAGCCCCCGGTTCCCCGGAGTTCAACTGGATGTTTACACCGGCTACTTTGCCCTGCAGCAGGGAGCTGAAAGATTCTGCCGCCTGCCCTTCCGCTATTTTGTCCATTTTAATGGTGGAAACAGATCCCGTAATTTCCGTCTTTTCCTGGCTTTTATAACCCGTTACCACAATGTCGCTCAGGATCGTATTTGCTTCAGCCAGCGAGATCGTCAGATCAGACGCTTTTCTGAACACGATCTCCCGGGTTTCAAAACCTATGGATGAAAGCACCAGCGTATCGCCCACGCTCATCCGCAACCGGAAATGCCCTGCGGCATCGGTAGTAGCGCCGGTCATTTTGCCTTTGACCTCCACGGAAGCGCCGATGATCGCTTTACCATCGGGATCGCTGACCTTACCGGTCATTTCGGATTGTGCGATACCGGCTACACATAGCATCAGTACAGCAAAAAGCAAACAGGCTCCTTTTATTAATGCCTTCATTACAATTGTTTTTTTCAGTTCAATTTTTTTATATATCCCTTAAGGAATTGCCCAATAAGCATTCTGGCTCCATCCATTGCCCCTGATACTGTTGGCCGACAGCGGCCAATAGGCAGCGCCGTTGGTAACATCAGCTTCTGTAAATACAGGTATATAGGTGGATACTTCGCCAAACCGGATCAGGTCAAACATACGTTGCCCGGTGCCCACCAGCATGCGTTGCCGTTCCAGCAGGAGCGCTTCGCCGAATGTTCCTTCCGTTAAAATGCTGTAGTCTTCTGTGGCGCCGTTTGCAGCGGTGATGAGCCATTCTTTGGCCTCCTCCAGCCGTTCTGAACGCCAGGCAGCTTCTGCAAATAATAAATTGATCTCCCGTACCGGCAGAAGCTCTACTTTGCTGGCGTCCTGTACGATCAGCGTGGCGGAATTACCGGAAATATTAAACATACTCCCGCGGCGTGCATCACCATCCGGGTAAATAGCATTGAATGTTGCCAGGGGCATGCTCAGTATACCTGCGCTCAGGGGCGCCTGCGGAATATCGGTACGCCGGTCTTCACCGATCGCAAGCCCAAAACCCGACAGGCTATCCGTTGCATTGCCGGTAAAGGTATTGGTCAGCAGGTCATAGGCGCTCTGTCCGTTGTTGAGCCACAATGCTTCCTGGGCCAGCAATTGCGTTACTGCGGTTTTGTTAAAACGCACTGCCGTTAATGCAGCGCTTTCAATCCCATCATCATTGAGCAAGATCCAGGGCAGGAGCTTCTGCGCTTCTGTTGCCCATGTCATCGCCTGGGTAATCGCTTCTTCGCCGGTAAGGCGGCTGCCAAAATTGTTTTTCTCGGCTGATGGCACTGATCCCCAGATCCGGGCCAGGTAAAAATAGGCCATAGATTTGAGCGCCAGCGCTTCACCCCGGTATACGTTTCGCTGATAACTGCTCAGCACTCCTTCTTCTGCCCCGTCTATAATGTCCAGCACATCGCCGGCATCTTTGATCACATCATAAAAGTATCCCCAGTCCGAAAGCTGCCCTAAATTTTGATCAGCGGCTGTGAGATCCTGGTCGGCCACCCGTGACTGGAAAGCAACCTCCACCTTCAGGTCTCCCGCCCGGGCCTCGCCATACATCATCCAGGCATAGTCGGCCAACAGGGCTCTCCGCAGGTCTACGTAGCCACCGATCACTGCCTGCTGGATGCGTTGCGCAGACTGATAATAGCCGTCTTCCACCGTGCTGTTTTCCTGGGGCACCGTAAGGCTCTTACGGCAGGAGCAAAACAGAACCATTACCAATACCAGGCCGGGCGTGAAACGTGAGACGTGAGACGTGAGCATCTGACATGTCGCCTGCCTGCCGGCAGGCAGGTTTCTCCTCTCACGCACAAATAGCTTCCAATATTTCATCCAGTGTGTCATGTTGTTCATTTTTAATAGCATCATGCTTAAAAAACCACTTTAATGCCCAGCGCTACCGAAGCAGGCAGGGGTGTACCGGTATACATCAGATCATACCTGCGGTAACCCGTAATATTTTCTTCCGGATTGATGCCGCTGTACCGCGAAAGAGTAAACAGGTTGTCGCCGCGTATAAATATTTCCAGGTCGCTTAATGCTTCCGCTTTTTTAGATATCGAGTTGAAGTGCCAGGAAACCGCAGCCCTGCTCAGGCGTACAAAGCTTCCATCTTCAATGGTCCTGATCCCCTGGTAAATGGTACGGCCGTTGGTTCCTTCATTGATCAGGTAATAAGGCGTTTCCGCGTTTTTAACAGGAAAATCATAATTGACGGCTTCTGCGTCATAGCGGCTGTTGAAAGATGCCGCTGCAATGTCTGCTCCCCAGGCGTAGGAGAGTATGAAGGCGGCAGAAATATTACGATAACGCAACGTATTGGTAAACCCGCCAAAGGCCTTTGGATCGCTGTTGCCAATGCTTTTTTCTGTACTGCCCTGCCAGGCCACAAGCGAAGTGACCGGGGCGCCCGATACCGCGCCAAGGTGGGCGAGGCTGGTATTTCCAATATCGCCGGGTAATGATTTTACCTTGTTCCGGTAGAAGGCAATGTTCAGATTGCTGGCCCATGAGAAATGAGTGGAATGTATCCAGTTGCCATTGAGCGCCACTTCAACACCCGACAACCCAAGTTTGCCGCCGGTTTCATATTTATAGGCAATGCCGGCGATATTGGGCTGGTACCGCTGATAGGTAAAATCGCTGTAGGTTTTATTGAAGTAATTTACGGAAAGATCCAGCACTGATCCGAGCGCAACCGTTATACCGGCATCAATCTGTGTCACGTCAATACTTTTGGCGCCGCTGAAAGCCGGATACAACTCTCCTATACCCAGGTAATTGCCACCATAATAATCTCCGTACGCATCTAACTGCCCGCGGTATACTTCCGGCCTGCTCAGCACACCCGTTTTCCCGATGCCTGCATTGAGTTTTACAGGGATGTTCAGTGTGTTTTTCAGATCATAATGAATGCCAAGCGCCGGGTAAAATGCCCATTTCTTATCGTACAGGGAGCTGCCATCGGCACGGCCCACCAGGTTTACGTTGAGGTCATTTTTATATTTGAATTTCCAGATCCCGTAAAAGGATGCAAGCTTTTCCAGGTCATGATCCGACAATGCCACCATTTGACTGGCATTATAGCCCGTAACCACTTTTACAAAATCCGATCCGCCGTTTTCCAAGCTGCGTTGCCCGTTGGCTGAAGTAAGGCGGTTATCTGTATTTCTGAACTCATTGCCGAGCGTCATATCCATTTGCAGCGCCCTGGAAAATTCATGCAGCCAGTTCAGGGAAGTATTCCAGGTAATCAATTGCCGTTTATAGGCAGCGCTTGAAGCATAAATATCTCTGTCAAGCAGGTTGGAAGGGATATATACATCCCGGCTGGCGCCTTCGTAGGAAAGGCTTGCCACGGAGCGGATGGTAAGGTTGTCGTTTACAAAATAGGCCAAACCCATAGAGGACATCAACCCGAGATTACGGTTCTTGTCCATGAAAAACGCTTCATCGCCAACCACGGGCAGGGTCAGGTTACGGCTGTATTCTCCGGCATAACGTCCGTTCCGGTTGGCGAGCGCCATATTATTATAGAAATGAGCGGTGAAGCGGTCGGTAATATTGTATTTCGCATTCAGAAACAAGGACTGGCTTCCAAACCCGGTATTTTTTATAATACCCTTATCCTGGTGATTTGACAGCCCAAAAAGATAGGAGCCGTAGCTGCCCGCGCCATCTACCAGCAATGTTTGCCCGTGCACCATGCCGCCATCATCATACACAGCTCTGCGGGCCGTTGTATTAAAGTTGTAGAAGGCATCCCGCTTGTAATCCATATTTTGCAGGAAATCAGCCCCGGCATAGGCGTTGGCCCGAACATGAATAGACCCGGACTTCCCTTCTTTCATAATAATATTGAGCGCTCCGTTAGGCGCCTGTACGCCATAAGCGGCAAGGCGATCAATGTCTTTAATCACTTCTATACTTTCGATCTGCTCGGGAGAAAAATAAGTGAGGGGATTGATTGCCGTTACATTGGAAGGACCGGCCAACATGGGCACCCCATTGATAAGAATAAGGGGCATTGTGGATTGATCCGTAGGATCCAGGCCCAACCCGCGTAAGTTCAGTGTAGACTGGGCGCCGGGCGTACCCGACCAGCTTTTTACCCTTAATCCGGCTACACTTCCCTGTAGGATATTTTCCAGCCCGCTCCTGTTGGATAAGATCATGCTGTCTACCCGCAGGGAATCCTGAGCCATCACACTCATCGCAGCACCAATAGATATAAGAAGGAAAAGCAGGACTTTTCCACCCGGTTTAGGGATCAGTCTCATAATTTTTATTAGTTGGTTCTATTTATTTTAGTCTTTGGTATTTTCCTGAAAAGGAAAGCGCAAACCTTTACCACGGGTTCGAATTATTTAGTTAAATTAAACAAAAGTTTATAATTACTAACAATTTTACAATAAAAAGTTATCCACATAATTTGGTTGTTTGATAAAATTTACTGTGACTCAATTGTTTAACAATATTAAACACCATTTATTAAGCCTATATTTTGTTAAGATTAAGCTTTTGTAAAACCTTCTATATCAGTCATGCAAGCCGTGTTTGCATGGTGGAAGCGGGGTGCGGCGATAGTGGTTGATCGGGGTATACAAAAAACAGGACACGGTGAACAGGCAAATTGAATTCACCACTTGCTTTTGTGAGATGATGGGTGTGAAACGGAAAATTCACCATCGGCCAGGTGAAACGATAAACTTCCGGGTTGGGGAACGCGTGTGCCGGTGATCCTTTAATCCATTCTTACCTCCCCGGGTAAGCCGTCCTTTAAAACCTTAACGGTATGGTTGTCCAGCCAGTCCCAGTCTAATTCAACGCCCAGTCCAGGCTCCCCGGGACAATGCTGGCAGCCATCCTTATCTATTTCAAGCGGGCTGTTTTTCAATCCGAACCTGAACATGCTGTGATGAGATTCCAGGAACCTGGAAAGCCTTGTTGCACAAGCAACGTGCAGGTTGGCAACGTCCAGTAAAGGAGATGCCGCAGTATGAATTTCAAACTCATACCCCATCATTTCGCACATGCCCAAAGCCTTCATTACACCGGTAATACCGCTTTTGTGATGGACATCGCCCCTTATTATATCTATTGCGCCTTCATTCATATAATGGGGTAATTCAAACAAACCTACTGTTTCGGCAGCAAGCACAGGAGTGCGGATGGCACCGGATAATTTTTTCAGCAACACGATCTGTGCGTCGGGAATGGGTTCTTCAAACCATTCGTACCTGAGGTCATCCAGCTCAAAGCCTACTTTTAATGCATCTTCAAAACTCAATGCTCCATTACAATCCAGCATCAGCGGAAATGCTTCTCCTGCCAGTTCCCTGGCTTTGCGGATCTTGGGTAACTCCTCCCCCGATCTCCCGAACAACTGAAGCTTTACTCCTTTAAAGCCCTCCTTTATCTTTTGTAAAACCTGTTGTTCAAGCATATCCATATTAACAATAGTTTGAGGGGGACAGCTTGCATATACCGGAACTTTATCTCTGCATCTTCCCAGTAAATCTGCTATGGGCAAACCTGTAATCTTCCCTTTTATATCCCAGATTGCCACGTCAAGATTTCCCCACACAGCTTCCCTGTAATTATACAGGTGTCTTTGCAGCGACCGGCATTCCTGCCAGATCGCTTCATGGCGAACAGGGTTTTTGCCCTTAAGTATGCGGTAATATATATCGTGCACTGCATAGGCCGATCCGTAACCCTGCCCCAGCGGACAATAATCCATTGTGTATCCCTCTATCCCCTCACTGGTATGAATGATGCTGAAAGGAAAATCAAAATAAGGGGTATAGTTGTCGGGTACCGGCAGAGCGCCGTACCATAGTTCAGACGACTGTCTTATGATTCGCGTAGTGATTCCTGTTATGATCATTTTTTCAGAAGTTCCCTGCCTGTAGGAAATTTATTAAGATCTGTTTCACTGAAGCGGAGGTACAGGACCCTTTGCCATCTGTGAGGAATGAAGCAATGCAATTCACCATTATCAATAAACAAATCCATATAAGAACATTGATAATTTCTGAAATGAGAAGTATAGGCTTCGGCTAATGCATTCACCAGGAACAACCTGGGCTCGCTCCAGGTTGCTCCATCATCTTCTGACAATGAGAACCACAATTCTGATCTGTCCATCATTATTTCTTTTTTGCTTCCGCTTAATCCCGTGTAGTTAAGGTCGTGATGCCGATTGTGATGAAATGCAATGAGTGTTTTATTGTCTGAGAGCTTAAACAACATGGGAGGAGCGTCGGGATGAACCAGGGGAGTTGGTTTAAAAGGCGCCCATGTTTTTCCATCATCTGAACTTGTTGAAGACCAAAGGTGGCCCTCGGGCGATCTTGTCATCAAAAACACTTTGTCATTTCCAATGTTGATGGGACGTCCTTCATCCATCCGGCCAAATCCTTTAACATGCCAGCCTCCGTGCCTTTTGCCCGGAAGCAATTCCCACGTAAGGCCTTTGTCTTCCGACCTCAGCAGGTATTGCCGTGTGATCAGGGGTTTATAGCTCCAATCGCCTTCATGGCTTCCAAGCAACCACGTTCCCCTGTCCGTTTCCGTCATCCTCATCACCGACATACCCCGAAACTCCGGGTCATTTACGGGGCGGATAAACCTGACTTCCGACCAGGTATAACCATCGTCATCAGAATAACGGTAACCTATAGGTGCATTTTCATGTTGCCCGTCGGTACTTTTATACATCCCAAACACCGGCTGGGTACCAAACGCATATATCCGCTTTGAATTTTTAGGGATGAACGGAATAAAGCCGTGCTGATTATAGTCAATGTCAAAAGCAACTACAGGCTTACTCCATGTTTTTCCTTTGTCTTTTGAGCGAAGGGAAAGCATATCATTTACTTTTTTGTCTTTCCCCGGTCCATAGTGCCCTCCATCGGGGAACATCAGCAGGTAATCACCACCGGGAGTAACCGTAGCCCTTGTTTCATACAATCCCCCGGACTTGTTCCTGGCATAGTGAAGTACTGATGTTTTTACCCAGGAAAAAGTAGCTATCCCCACATCATTCATCACCTGTAACGGCCGGGGAAGTTTTGATGAAGGGAAATTGATATCCTGTATCTGGATAGTGTCTGCAATTCTGTCTGTTGAATCAGACAGGAATTGGGCCGATATGGTTTGTGACGCAACAAATGCAGAGATAGAAAGGAATAGTTTTTTTCCAGGCATAAGAAATGATTTTATGAAAAGGAATTATTAAAGAACTCTGGTAAATATTTGCGGGCTCTTTTTGCCACGGCTTCTGTTTCTGTTCCGGGGATCCATTTATAGGGCCATCTCAGCCTCGTTCCAATGCTGTTCCATCCGCCTGATGCTGCCAATAGTTTATCAAGTGCAGGATTAGAATATCCTTTATTTTTAAACGGAACAATGCATTCATCAAAAAAATCAAGGATCCGTTTTTCCACTTCAAGGGCGGTATATACATCTGTGTTAATCAACCGCCACCACCATTGTGCGCCTCCGGGGCTGATGCATGCCACATTAGAATAGGCTCCGGATGCAATGCCTTTATGCACACCGGATGCAAGCAAATGCCCGGGTACGAACACCGAAAGCCGTTCCCGCGCCCATTGCATCTCTTTAAACCACTGCTCATCACCGCCGGCAAGTTTTACACCAATTAAACCAGGTATCTCACTGCTTAAGTTTTGCAGCTCATGTGAGCTCAACTCCTTTTTTGCATGTGGCGGATTATACAAAACAAGCGGTATACCGGGGGCTGCTTCTGCCAGCCTGCTCAAATAGGCTACCCTTTCTACCGGCCCTGCAACAACCCAATCCGGTAAAATAACCTGATAAGCTGAAGGCCTAAGCGATAATGTGTTTTTAATTCTTTGCAAGGTTACTGCCGGAAAAGGATGACTTACTCCTATCTGAAAAGGCATTTGACAGGCATGGCACAGGGTTGCCAGGATCTCCTGGATTTTGTAAAATTCTTCTTCTGTTTGATTGTGCAGCTCGCAGGCCGTTCCGTTAGTGTAAATGCCATCAACCTTTTGTTCAATAAAATATTCTACCTCATCCGACAACTTATTATAATCAATAGATTCGTCGCTGTTGATGGGTAGCAAAAGCGTAGCCCAGTTTCCCCTGAGTGTGGCAGCCGTAAGCAGCATAATGCAAACTATTTTCGTTTGATTTCAGATAGCGGTATTTCCCGGAACACAATGCCTTCATAGGGGTTTTTGATGCCCGCTTCAAACAAGCAGGCCAGATTACCATTAGGGAGCACCACGAGGCTCGAATATGCAGACGGTCCTTCATACAATACTTTACTGTACTTCCATGTTTTACCATCATCAACACTCAATCTAACAGTCATGTTCACACGCTTTTCTTTGCTTGCGGGGTTTGAAAAGGCCAATGCCTTTTTGCCGGCCTGCTTATAATTCAAAAGACTTCCCTGGCATACCGGTTCAATCAGCGCCGGATCACCTTTCAGATCCGACCAGGAATGTCCTCCGTCTTTGCTAACTGAAACCTGTCTTAAACGGGTTTCATTATAGTTGCGCATGTTAAGCATGAGTTTTCCCCCCGACAATTCGGCTACCGTGCATTCATTTACCTGGTCCTGCGGCGTGCTGTTGCCCAGTTCCCAGGTTTCACCGCCATCATCCGAATAGATAGCATGGGAATAGTATTTTTTCGATGCTGCTTCAATGTGATCACAGGGAATTACGAGACGACCTTTGTATTTTCCCTTTTGTATCTGTATGCCGTTTGCAGGTCCGGTAGCATACCATGTCCAGTCATCCTTTTTGGTATCTTTTGTTATTTCTCTTGCTGTCGACCAGGTTCTGCCGTCATCCGTTGACCTGAGAACAAATACCCTGCGTGTATCCCCGCTCTTTAAAGCAATGATATCTTTTTCGTGATCTGTTCCCAGGTTCCAGGTAGAAAGCAAAATAATGTTCCCGGTATTTCTGTCTACGACGGGAGCAGGGTTTCCACAAGTGTTCTCAGCATCATTCCAAACAACTTCAAGTCCTCCCCATGTTTTTCCCCCGTCGGAAGAGCGCTTCAATACCAGGTCAATATCGCCCGTATCGCTGCAGCCGTTTTTCCTGGCTTCAGCAAATGCCAGGAGGGTTCCGTTGTTCGTTGACACTATTACCGGTATCCTGAAACATTTATAGTCACTTTCTCCCTGTTTAAACAAATGATTTAACTCCTGGGATTTAAGGATCTGTGCTGACAGCAATACGAACAGAAAACAGCATGTTAATTTTCGGGACATGGCTTTACAAATGTTCATGACAATGATTTTTACCGATGAATAATTTGCGGGTTATAATTCTTTCTCAAACGCTCTTACTTCTTCAAAGATGCTTGAACCTTTTACCAGGCGACCCAACCGTGGCTTTCGGTTGTTATACACTTCAACTGCATCGGCATCGGCATATCTTAAAAACAATATTCGCCTGTCGCGGTCACCGGCATAGTTTCCATCCGACTTGTGCAGCATCCAGCAGTTAAATATCAAAGCGTCACCGGCTTCCATTTCCATTGGCACGGCAAGATCTTCATCTGCATCTACAATGATCTCGGCCTGCTTTGTTTTTTGTTCCTCGGTCTGCTTCACTTTGATCTGCCCCTGCTTATGGCTTCCCGGGATAAGCCACAGACATCCGTTACCGCGATCCGTATCGTCGAGGGCAGTAAGTGTTGTCAGGGCATTATAAGGTTCCAGCTCTCCGTAACCGTTATCCTGGTGCCAGCCAAAAGGCTTTGTATTGCCCCGCATTTTAAAAGTAAGCTGCGAGGTAGCGCCTTTAATGTTGGGCCCGATGATCTGGCTTGCAATATCTACCAAAGGACCTTCAAAATAGTAATTACGCGCCACGGAAGACTGATGATGAATATTCACCAGTAAAGAATTTTGCAGCCACGACTTAGACGGGTCAAATGCCTGTTTCTGAGCATTCCACGCTTTCATGCACTCTTCCCTCATTTGTGTGAGCCCGGAGGGCGTAAGTATTTTCTTAATCACTAAAAAACCTTTTTCGTCAAACAGGTTTATGTCTTCTTTACTTAAAAAAGAATAATTAAAATATTGTTCATGTTTGTTCATATCAAATATATTTTCAGGATAAAGAAGCTTTTCTGATCTCTTCATTGAGTTTTTGCTGGTACGCTGTTTTAGCGGCCGTATTCTCCTTTGCCTTTTGGGCATAATAAATAAAGCCCAATGCCTTCCGGGTACGATCGCTGCTCATATTTGCATCGGCCCTGTGAATTGTTAAAGAATGATGTACCAGCAGGTCACCGGCTTTCGTAACCCTCCACACTTCTTTGTCGTCCTCCCGTCCATAATCGGTTATTCCCTGGGAAAAGCCCAGTGTGCCCGTTTTGCCATGTGACCGTATGCCTTTCCGGTGAGAGCCTTTCACATATCTTACACAACCATTTTCCTCATTTACAGGTTCAAGGCCGAGCCACATCGTTACTGCCTCATTGGGCTCGAGCATAAAATAGTACCCGTCCTGGTGCGGAGGAGTGGGCTTGCCTGTAAGCGGGGGTTTATTAAAGTATTGCATGTTTTTTCCCACCACGCCATCATCCAGCAGTACGGAGGCCAACGCCTCAAAACGACTTCCAAACATAAGCCGGTAAAAAAAATCATCATAGGAAAATAATGTTTGCAACTGTTTTAATGTTGACGGATCATCCTTTTTTTCATAAAAGACATGCTCAGGGGGCATGACCGGCACTTTTTCTTTAATCAGTTTTTCCAGGTGCAGATGAATTTGTTCCACTTCTGCTTCGTTAATAAATCCCGGGAGAAACACGAACCCGTCTTCTCTGAACTGCTCCTGCAACTGTTTTTGATCAAATGTTCTCATAAACAATTTTATTTAATTTTATTTAATAGCCTTTCTCAAACTGTACCTGGTTTTTCAATGGTTCTCCGCGTTTAAACGCCTGGAGGTTCTGTATGAACAGCTCAGCTATACCGTCGTATTCTGTAGCAGAGCCACCGCCCGAATGCTGGCTGAGAATGGTGTTGGGGCATGTCCAGAGCGGATGTTGTGCAGGTATGGGTTCCTCAGCAGTTACATCCAATACAGCTCCGCCCAGTTTTTTTTGATGAAGGGCGGTGATCAGGGCCTGTTCATCCTGCAGTAAATTACCCCTGCCTGCATTGCAAAAAACAGCGCCTGGCTTCATAAGCCGGATCATTTCTGTAGTAAACATCCCACGGGTTTGACCCGTACCGGGCAAACAGCCTATTACAATATCGGCATAGGGAAGCTGCTTTTTTAATTCTTCGGCAGTATGCATATGTGCATCAGAAGAAGACCTGGAGTAAATATTTATCTGGCAATTGAAGCCTTTCAGTATCGCCGCCGTTCTTTTGCCAATATTACCCCAGCCAAGAATGATTATTTTTTTTCCGGACAGTATCTGAAATTCCTTGCGGAGCGTATAACCAACCCATTTCTGCTGATCCTTCAGCCGGGTGCAGGTATCTATGCCCCTGTACAAAGCCAGTATACCTGCCACCACCGTTTCGGCACAGGGCCGGGAATAATAATCCTGCATATTGGTAATTACAGCCGGTATGCTGATATGGCTGTAATATTCGAAGCCTGTAGAATACAACTGCACCCATTTGAGGTTATCTGCTTTCTGCAACCACTCCACAGGTTTGGGATTGCCCAGTAAAATATCCGCAGATAATAATGCGGCAAGCTGCTCCCCGGGCGTTGCCAGTTCATCTTTAAAAACCAGTTCATCATCCTGTATAGCCTTTCTTAAATATTGTTTATGCCGTTCCCGGAAGGGAGTGTCTATATAAATATTCATGACCTATATCGTTTGTGATTTCTTTTCTGCAGGAAAGAAAAAGCTAAAAATGTATCCCATCAGTACGCACCCTATTACCGCAAACAAAGGATACAGGAAAAAATTTATTGACTCTGATTGCTGAATAAAGTACAAAGCAATGCTGCTGATAATGAATCCGGCGAGTATGCCGTTGCTGTTGATGCCCTTAAAAAATATACCTGCCATGAACATACCGGCAAGGCACCCACCGAATAATCCTATTATTTTCAGGTACTGATCCCATATAGAAGCATTTTGAAGATATACCAGATAGATTGCGATCAAACATCCGCCCAACCCTAAAAAAACAGTAACCCATTTGGCAAACCGTAAACTTTCCTTATCGGTTGCAGCTCTTTTCAATGGTTTAAAAAAGTCGGTGGTAACAACAGTTGCAATGGAATTCATGCTTGAGCTGATGGTAGACATCGTTGCGGCAAACAAACCCGCTATAACCAGGCCCGACAGGCCGGAAGGCAGTTCATGAGAAATAAACCAGGGAAATACATCATCAACTCTGCCGTGGGGATTGATTGCGCCGGGATTATGACGAAAGTATCCCCATAAGGCAGTTCCCACACCAAAAAAGATAAGAGATGCCGGAATGACCATTAAGGCATTGGTATAAATAGATCTCCTTGCCTCAGATTCGGTAGACGTGGTAAGATACCTTTGAACCACTACCTGGTCGCTGGTATACGTTACAAGATTGGTAAGGAAGGCACCCACGGCAACCACCCAGAGCACAGGCTGGGATATGCTCCAGCCCAGGTTAGCCACCCGGAATTTATCGTGAACATAGGCCTCCGACAGCAGGCTGCTGAAGCCGCCCTCTGTATTGTAACTTATGAAAAAAAGAGCGGCAAGAGCACCACCCAATAATACAAAAACCTGCATCACTTCAGTCCATACCACGGCTTCTATACCTCCTGCCACGCTATAAGCAGTTGTAACCAAGGTGGTAACTACGATACAGGTAAAGATATTGATACCGGTAACCGTACTCAGCACCAAAGCCGGCAAATATATTACAACGCCCAGCCTGCTGAGTTGAAACAATACAAAGGTGAGGCTGCCCAACAGCTTTACATTCCTGCTGAAGCGTATTTCCAGGTATTCGTATACACTTGTTATTTTAAGTTTCCGGAAATAGGGCAAATAAAACATGGTCACGATGGGGGCCACCACTATTATCATCACATTGTTCATTATAAACACCCAGTCTGTTGCATATGCTTTTGCAGGTATCGCTATAAAAGTGAGTGCACTTAGTTTGGAACCAAAAATACTCAGTCCTGCGGCCCACCAGGGGATCTTTTGTCCTCCGAGAAAAAAATCTGCAGTAGATTCACCCATATTTTTCGAGACATGCATACTGATGCCTATCACCAATAAAAAATACAGTCCAATGATCGACCAGTCCAGCCAGCCGAATTGCCCGTCGGGTTGCCGGGGCGTTGCCATTAAAACCTTGTTGGTACGCACTGCCGGCCTAACCTCTCCACCGGCAATAACAATATTGTTATTCCATATTACCAAAGGAGTGGTTACGGGTGCATAAGTGCTGTTGTGGGGATGTACCGCCGCATCCTCTCTTATGTTGATCGGAATTTTACCGGTTACAGACCAGGTATCTGTTATCGTATTGTAGGCAAGTATATCGCTGGAAAAACCCGGATGATCATCTTTGAGCGCAGATACTTTAGCGGCATTTTCCCCGTTATCCCCTCCAAAAAGCATGATATGCGATTGACCGGCGTTATAGGCAGGACCGGGCGCCGCGGCTACAGGATGGGGCAGATCGGCTATTCTTTTCCAACTTTGATCCGCAGGTGTATACTCCCAGCAATCCTTCAGGTAGTTGCGTTTTAAAACGCTGTCACCCGGTTGCGTTACCAGTTCCACTCCTCCCAAAACGTATACTTTTCCATCTGCCGTTGCAGCAGTGGCCAGCATACGGGATGAACCGGGCATTTCAGGAAGTATATTCCAGCCTTCCCCGGGAGCAGCCAGATCAAGGCTCCAGCATATTTTTTCTGTTTTTCCGTCCGGCGTTTTAATTCCACCTGCTATGTATACAACATCTTTAACCATTACGCCACAGGCATTGATTAAAGGTGCAGGCATATCCGGCAGCCTTACAGTTTCTACAGCGCCGGACAGATAGGTAAGCATAAATACATCTGCATAATTTCCCCGGGCATCGCCGCCTCCGATACAAAGCAGGCTGTTGTTATACGTTAATGAAACGCCATATCCCATCTCTCGGGGCAATGAGCCGGCTTCTTTCCAGGACCCGTCCGGCATTTCAAGAACAAATATCTTTTTATGCCATGCTTTCTTCCCATTATTCCAGGGCCTCGTATCGTCCGGAAAATTTGCACCGCCGGCTATGATCAATGCTCCATTGCTTACACCTGCATAAGAACCGGCCCAGCCATCTTTATCGGGATAGGGCGAAAGCGTATTCCAGTTAAAATATTTTTGATCCTGCGAAATACTGCTCATCGGCAAAAAAAATAGAATAATCAGTAATTGTTTCAATGCATACCATTTATCTGAACGGGATTAATACGGGCGATCCATTAAACCTTGTGTGTTTGCCTCACCGGAACTTTGTCAAAAAAAGAAATTGACCGCAATGAATCATATAATGTATCGAAATCTGCTTTGCTTAATGTTTGCAGGGGCAGTCTGCTTGGCCCCATATCCCAACCCAGCATTGTCATAATAGCCTTTTGTGCGGGAATGGGCGGGTATGCAGCAAAAATTTTTATAGCTTCTACCATAAAAGAATGATTTTCTTCTGCTGCCCTGAAGTTGCCGCTGTTAAACAGATCAATCGTTTTTAAATAGCAGGGAGCTGCAAACGTATACGTGCTGCCAATGGCCGAAACGGCTCCTACCGATAACGCAGGAAGCAACAATTCATCATACCCGTAAAGAATATCAAACTTTCTGTGCTGGTAGCGCAGGCACAGCTGAAATTCGTTGATTGAGGCAGCCGTATATTTTATTCCCGCCAGATTGGGAATGAGGGTCTGTGCCTTGTTCATAAACTCGATCATGTCCATTGCAATACCGGTAAGCTGCGGGATATGATAATAGTAGAAAGGAGTGGAAGGCGCCGCTTCCGCAATGGCTGCTATAGCTGCGGCAAGGTTTGATACCGAGGTTGGTTTAAAGTAGAAGGCGGCGACAGAAGACACAGCGTCGGCCCCTGCTCTTTCTGCATGAGCAGCCAGTGTGCGGGCCTCCTGTATACTGCTATGCCCTACATGAACAATTATTTTTATCCGCTTAGCGGCACTTTTTATAAAAGCTTCGCTTACCTGTATTCTTTCTGCGGTAGTCATGTTAGGCCCTTCACCGTTACTGCCGCAAACAAATGCTCCCTGCAAACCATCCTGTACCAGTTTTTCTACCAGTTCCGGGATCATTTCAAAATTTACTGAGCCGTCTTCTTTAAATGGTGTAAATGCCGCAGCTATCAATCCTTGTATTTTACTCATAATATTTATTTATTTCAAATGTGCGTATCAAAAGTTCAATGAAAATAATCCTTCCCGTTTGTGAGCCATTCCAGGTTGAATCTGTGCATTATTATCCTGTATTTCCAGTCATTATCGTCTCCATCTCTTATTTCATACAGACAATAAATCATCCCATTTTTATCAACTGCCAGATCCGAATAGCCGGAACCTCCCGGATAAAGAGATCTGTGAGCGGCCCAGGTTTTCCCCTCATCATAACTTATTCTTGCTGTAACATTTTCTCTCGGTTTATATACTGCCTGTCTTTTCCGTATCTGAGTGGCATTGTTCCTGCTGTCGGGGTTTACAAAGATTATCCTGCTTTTTTTATGCTTCCTTCCCGATACCCTGATTATACTTGCCATGCATACCGGTTCAAACAAATCCATATCAAAATGCGGCCTGCTCCACCCGGAAATTCCATCGGGGCTTACACTTATCAGGCGCCTGTTGATCAACGATTCATTGCGCATGTTGATCATTATGCTGCCATCCGTTAACTGCACAACAATTGATTCATTGGGATTGATGATGGTATCACCGCCTGCAGCAATGTCGCCGTTATCGGTAATGATATCCCCACGTTGCCATGTTTTACCGTGGTCATCACTGTATATGGTGGCCACACAACTCGGGCGATGGTCGCCTCCGGGGATATTCTTATTGGGTATGCATAACCATACGGGCACCAGCAATCTTCCGCTCTTCAATTGAATGCCGTGAGCGGGGCCTGTGGCAAGAACCTTCCAGTCGTATGCTGTTTTAAACCCGTTGAACACGTATGTAATATCCACGGGCGCCGACCAGGTTCTGCCTTCATCTTCAGACTGAATGTAGTATGCGTTGGCATAATTAACATGATACAGCAAATGGATGGTGCCATTTTTATCGGCGACAGGGGTAATATTACTGGTTGGCTTGCCTTTGGTACGGGGTATTATTACCCGGAAAGGTTCCCATGTATGACCGCCATCTGTGCTCCGCCGCATTAAGAGATCCATGTCATCCCAGTCTTTTCCTTTGCCGTACCTTCCTTCCGCAAATGCCAGTATCGTTCCTTTTGCAGATATGGTTAATGCCGGCACATGAAACATCGTGTACCCGTCCCTGTCGGGCTCAAACAAAAGCGCTGTATCTGAAAAAGCCGCGCTTTGAGCCTGCACACGGGCTGAAAAAAAAATCAATGAAAAAAGAATTCCTATAGCAATAAATTGCTTCATATAAAACGCCATACAATGGTGAGCATATTATTTACTTAATACCCGTCCGTTTGTTCCAGCATATCATTGTTTCCCAATACGGTTGTATTAAGCGGCCAGAACAAGGGTGTTGTTTTTCCTATGAGATTTGGAACATAGTTGTATACATCAATTGTGCCTCCGCGGTGAAAACGAACCAGGTCATACCATCGCCTGTTCTCAAAAAATAATTCCCTGCCTCTTTCATCCAGTATTTCGCGCTCCACGCTTTGCTTATCTTCAGCCCCTGTATATTCACCTGTTCCCGCTCTTTCCCTGATCTTCTCCAGATATTCTATTGCAAGAGGTGTATTGTCTAATGCAGCATAAACCTCTGCCTTCATCAGGTATATGTCGGCCAGCCTGTACATGATCAGGTCATTGTCGGGCACCCGGTCTTCGGCATATTTGGTGCCGCGGTATTTGGTTATCCAGGCTATCCTGGGTCCGTCGCTTTGTCGCTCAACGATCCAGGTATAGGGTATTCTTTTATCTTCGGGATGGGCTGCAAAAAGAGCCCGGGATTGTTCACTGATCTGGTATGCACCCTGACCGTTGGCGGCAGTGGCGCAATAGGGCAAACTGTCAAGGTTCAATGCGCCCTGTATGATCGCCAGAAAGGGTAGTGCATTTATTACATAGTTGTTGCCGGTTTCGTCGCGATTGTAATAGGCTGCCAGTATCACTTCCGGGTTGGAACCGGCTCTTGTGCCGGTAACATTGGCGAAATCTGCGTTGAGCGAAGCATTGGTTTTTTCCACCTCCTCAATGGCTGAAAGCGCATCATTAAGATCTGCTGTTCCCCCGTTCAGCACTTTGGCGCTCCACAATTTTGCATCGGCTTTTAAAGCCTGCACCGAACCATAAGTGAACCTGTATTTAGATGAAAATGCAGTGAAGTTGTAACCCGGGATCGCTTTAAAGAGTAAGATAGAAGAATCCAGGTCGCTGTTGATCTGCTTCATAACATCAGTTGCCGGAGACCTCGGAAGCAGCGGCACATTGTCATCCACTACAGCCTGCAACATCAGGGGTGCATCCCCTATGATACGGGTAAGATGAAAGTAAAAGTACCCGCGAAGTGCATAAGTTTCAGCCATAATACGGTTTTTTGCATCGGGGTTTGCAGTAAACGTAAAATCTTTGATCCGCATCAGCAGGAGATTGCAATGTCCTATTGCCCGGTACCAGTCGTTATAATTAACAGCGCCCGATGCAGGCGTTATGATCTGGCTCCAGGCAACTCCGAACCTGGAATTGGATGCAGAAATCAACTCTTCACTGCGCTCCGTACCATACGTTACATTGTTATGGAACGAACGAATAAAGGTATAGATGCCTGTAACATAAGGCTCATAATCGCCTTCATTTTTGAAGTAATTTTCTTCGGTTATGCTTGACTGAGGCTTTACCTCCAGTATTTTTTCACACGAAGAAAGCAGGGCACCTGCGTATATTAAAGCCGATATATATAATATATAATTTTTCATATTGAAAATTTTCAGTGTAATACTCTGGTTTAAAAATTCAATGTGGCGCCAAGAGAGAATTGTCTGGGTCTTGGATATCCATGGGCATCGAAACCGGTATAGGTTTCCGGATTAATACCGGGATACTTTGTGAGGTAAGCCACATTGTTTACACTAAAGAACACATTCATTCCCGTGGATTTTATTTTTCTCATAACCGACGACGGTATGTCATAAGCTACCGTAATTTCTCTAATCGCCAGGAAGTCTCCTTTATCAATCATTGCCGAAACATCGGAACCGTAAGAATGGTTATTACCAAGCGGAGCCAGTCTGATATAGTTCCGCTGTCCGAAATCGAAATCTGCAAAAGAAAAGCGGGCATATCTTTTTCCTGCATCACCTTCTTTCTGCCATATTTCATTGCCCAATACTTCTTTTGGAGCGCCTTCATTAAATGCACGTCCCTGTCCGATAGAGCGGGCCAAAGCGCCATTCGCGATCATATGACCCATCGCATAATCCAACGCGATACGCAGAGAAACACCCTTATAGCTGAGTGTATTTTGCATACCTCCAATTTTATCAGGCGTACGGTATCCCATAAATACCTGATCTTTGGAATCTATTACACCATCGCCGTTAACATCGTTAAAGATAAAATCCCCGGCATGCTTACCTGCTGCGATACCTGCGGGCGAAGCCAGGTTATCTTTTATTTTAGTATTCCATTCCTGCGCTTCGGCTTCCGTGGCAAACACCCCCAGCACCTGGTATGCATACAGGGCATAAGGTCTTTCTCCTTCTGCTATACCTCCGGCTTCAACCAATTGTTTACCGGCAGGATCATAAATGAGATCTCCGCCCTGCCTGTTCTTTTCCCGGCCATTGTCTGGCAGTTTGGTCACTTTTTGCTTATTTAGAGCAAAGGACAAGTTAGATCTCCACGAAAAACTTTCCGTCCTGATAATTGTAGCGCCTATTTCTATTTCAAACCCTCTGTTTTGCAATTCACCGTTATTGTATACAATAGAGGAGAATGGAGCTTCCGAAGGCAGCGGCTTGGAAGCCAGCCTGTTTTGGGTGAGCTTATTATAATAATCAACAGTTAAAGTGATCCTGTTGTCAAGAAATCCCGCGTCCACGGCAATGTCTGTAGTGGCGGTAGATTCCCATATCAATGCAGGGTTCGACAAATTGGATCTGAGTATACCGGGACCCAAAGCATACCGGGTTGCCGAATACCCGCCGTAAGTGTCTGTAATGCTCAGGTCGCTTAGTCCGGCCTTACCCCAGCTGGCCCTGAGCTTCAACATGCTTACCGCTGCAGATTTCCAGAAATTTTCGCGGTGAATATTCCATCCTGCGGATATAGAGGGGAAAAATGCATATTTGTTCTGCGGAGCAAAATTGGAAAAACCATCATAGCGCAAAGAACCGCTCAGAAGATATTTCCCGTCATAGTCATAGTTCAACTGTCCGAAATAACTTGCCGACCTCGTTTCGCCCAGTGAAGTATTGAAAGTAGTAACGTTGGGTGTAATAACCCCATTAATTACAGTTGTTACCGGCTCATTAATGGTGTAAATATAGTCGTTGGTTGCCCGCTGCGAGCCCATATTCATATTGCGGCTGGTATTCTGTGTAAAGTTAAATCCTGCGAGCGCCGTAAAATTGTGATTATTCCTGATATTGAAATCATACTGTAAGATCTGGTCGATCATGATCTGGCGTGAGTTGCTGCTGTTTTGCGTTTTTTGACGCTGCTGCGGGGGCTGAATTTCATCTGAAGGCGTTGCTTTGCGCATAAACATGTATGAGTAGTCCTGCAGCATGTATGAGAATGCCGGTTTGTAATGCAATCCGTTAAGGATCTCAACATCTGCAGAAAGCCTTGTAACGAATCTTTCCGTTTTTATACGCAGGTCATCATACATCAGCGTATGAAAACGGTTGCGGGTAGAATAATTTTCTCCCGGAGTGGGAAGCCCGTCATCTTTAAACAAACGGAGCAATGGCGTAACACGCGTGGCCCGGGTGATATCATTTTGAAAAGATTCTACATAATTCGGCCGGAAATTCTGGTAATCTACCATAGCGTTTAACCTGAAGTTTTCGGTTACTTTAAAACCAAAATTTCCCAGCACGTCCATTCGCTTATAGTTGGTCCCTACGAACACCCCTTTTTGATCGGTATGCCCTACAGAAACATTGTAGTTTGCATTTTCACCGCCGCCATTTACAGAGATATTTGTTACCTGCGACAATCCGGTTTTCCATAATTTATCCTGGTATTTGTTATCAAGAAAAAGCAATCTCGTACCGGGGTTGAGGGGATCATCTGTTGTTTGCCATCCATTGGCCAATAAATTGTCTACGTATGCCTGGCCTTCAACAGCCACGATATTGTCGTAAAGACCGGTCGTATATACATGCTTGCCAAACTGTCCGGGCGCTGTAAATATTCTTGTACCGGCCGAAAAGCCCGCATTATTCAGGAGATTATTTTTATCAAGCGGGTCATGGGTATTTTGTACAGTTGTTCTTGCCAGCTTCAGGTACTGTTCTGCGCTGATATAATCAAGGTCTTTCGCTTTTGTTTCCCAGGTAGTACGATGATTGATAATAAGATTCATCTTTGTGTTGAACCTGCCGCCTTTGGTTTTGATTACAATAACGCCATTGGCACCTCTTGCTCCGTATATCGCAGTTGAGGCAGCATCTTTCATTACCTGGATTGATTCAATGTTATCGGGATTGATATCGTTCATAGAACGAAAAACCCCGTCAATAACTACCAGCGGCCCGGTATTATCAGAAGACCCCTGTACATTTCCCCCGCCTGTTCCCAAACCGGAACCGTATACATTCAATTTGGTGCCGCCGCGTATAATGATATTGTTTACACCTGCTCCCGGTTGCCCGTTGGCCACGGGAACAGATACCCCGGCCAATTTCCCCTGCATGGCCTGTACAGGATTGGGGCTGGGTCTGTTTTTTAGTTCATCCGGATCAATTTTGGAAATGGCAGCGGTGGTTTTGGCTTTCGACTGTTGTGTATATCCCACAATAACGATATCTGTCATTGATTCATCCAGCGGCTCCATTTGAATATCAAGTGTTGTTTGGTTACCCACTCTTATTTCAACAGGGGTATAACCTACGCTTGTTATTACCAGAACTGACCGCGGCGATGGCACACTGAGTGAAAATGACCCATCCGCGTTGGTAACGGTACCTTTAGAAGTGCCTTTAATCTTTATGCTGGCACTCTCAATTCCCCTTGAGGCACCGTCCCGCACAGTGCCGCTTAAATTTATATTCTGTGCAAACAGGGATTGAGATAAAAAAAGGCATACAAAAAAAAGAAAAGAAAACTCAGGCAGGGAAAGGCTTCTCCATTTCATAAGCATATAATCGTTTTGTAAGTAATGAAATTGAATATCCTAATGTAGTTATGTACTACATATCAAATGTAGGTATTTTACTGAAATAAAAAAAATTTATTGCTGAATTAATTATATCAATGAAGCTTGCTGAAATGATGCTCAAGATGCTGAAGCATCCCCTGCCGGAAATCTTCTTTGGTGCCGGTTTTAAGTATTTCTACCAAATCAAGATGTGAAACTTTTCCAATGATAGGCACTTTTTCAAGAGAAACCAAATACCCAAACACCGGCAAAAGCATATCCTGAAAGCGCCTCAAAGTATGATTGCCCGTCATTTGGTACAACTTGCCGTGAAAGTCAATTTCATTCTTTATCCGGAATGAATGCTGCCCTGTGGTAGGCTTTTGTTTTTTTGCAATTTTTTCAAGCTCTGCTATATCTGCTTCCGTTTTCCGGAGAAAAAGAAGTTCTGCCAATCCTATTTCCAATATAAGCCTGAGTTCAAAAATTTCCCGGAGCGTTGTTTCATCAATAAACATCGGATCAAGCACTCTTTCGAATGATCCCATTATATCAGGACTGGAAACAACCATTCCGGTTCTTTTCTTGGTTTGTATTATTCCCAGCATACGCAAACGGCTCAACGCTTCTCTCACCACATTTCTTGAAACCCCGAGAGATTCCGCAATTTCGGTTTCTTTGGGCAGCGAATCTCCTGGTCTTAACGCTTTGTTTTTCAGATATTCTCTTAGCCGGATCTCAACAATGTCCGCCATCGTTTTATGGGTAATTCGCTCAAGCTCTTTTCCGGATCTAATATTATACATAAAATAAATTCAGATTATGTTCAAATGTACTACAATAATGACTTTGAAAAATGATACTCAGAAATGAGTTCGGGAATTGCTCCTGCTTCACGCAGACCAAATCACCGTCATAAGTTATGTAAGCGCTCAATACCTTAACAGTGCGCTCCTTATCTGAACAGACAACGATTATTATGAAAATCAACCTGCCAGTGGTTAACGAGATGTGGCCAAATCCTCTTTTCCCGCCGCCCGGCGGTATAGTATGGCTATCCTCTCATATGATAAGCCTTCGGCTGCACGAATGCCCTAATGCCATGATATGACAATGTAGCGCCCAGTCCGGAGTTTTTACGGCCCGACCAGGGCAACCCGGCACTTACCCTGTCGCAACAGTTCCAGTATACGGTTCCGGTATCCATCTGCTTCATCACTTTTTCGGCGCGGTCAAAGCTTTTGGAATATACCGCAGCAGTTAAGCCATAAGGTGTATCTTTCATCAGTTGCACCGCCTCATCGTCGTCCTTTACTTTTTGTATGCCTATTACCGGGCCGAAAGATTCATCGGTCATTAATTTCATCCCGTGATTGGCATTGGTAACTACAGTGGGCTCAAAGAAATAGCCTTTGCCTTTGGGTTCAGCGCCGCCCGACATTATGCTGCCGCCTTTTTGCCTGGCATCTTCCACCTGCCCGGCTAAAAATTTCAATTGCTCCTTTCTGCTTACGGGGCCGATATCTGTTTTCTTATCCATCGGGTTGCCGGTAACCAGCTTTTTTGCCAGCGCTACAAAAGTCTCCACAAACTTATTATAGATGTTTTCCTGCACGTATATCCTTTCAACAGCGCAGCAGCTTTGCCCTGCATTGTATACAGCTCCTTCAAGCGCGGCTTCAGCTACAGCGTTTACATCGTCCACGTCATCCATCACATACAATGGATCCTTACCACCCAGCTCTAACTGTACAGGCACAAGCTTGCCCGCAGTTTGTTCGGCTATATGCTTTCCGGTACGGTAACTGCCGGTAAAGAAATAACCATTCAGCGGCAGATCGAGCAGGGCCTCCCCGGCCGGACCTTTCCCGGTTACTGCCTGGAAAACATTTTCGGGTATGCCCGACCGGTATAGAAGCTGCCGTATATGCAAACCTGTCAGTGTAGCATATTCAGATGGCTTATACAGCACAGCATTTCCACCAATAAGCGCCGGCACAAATACATTCACACCTACCAGGTAGGGATAGTTCCATGCTGAAATATTGGCTATAACACCCAAAGGTTCGTACACGATCTTTTCTCTTGTAGCATCTTCTTCGGTGATCCACTCTTCCGCCAGCCACCTGGCAGCGTTTTTTATAAAATATTCAAGTCTTTTGCGGGCACCGTTCAGCTCATTATATGATTGCTGAAGCGGCTTACCCACTTCCAGGGTAAGTGTTGCGGCCAGCTCATCTTTACGTTCATCAAGCAGGGCATAAAATTTTTCGATCGCACCAATCCGCTGTTCCAATGGCTTTGCAGCCCAGTGCTTCTGACCTTCTTTTAAAAGCTGATATTTTCCCGCTACTGTTTCAGGAGTATCTTCTGCTACTTCCTGTATCACTTCTTCTGTTGCCGGATTTATGATTTGCATATTGTTTATTTTAAGGTGTGAAGGTGCAGGGAGCGGGTTGCAAGTTACACGTTTCAGGTTACAGGTTCAGGCTGGTGCGGTTGGGTGCGGTTTTCAACTTTTCATCTTCTATTTTTCATTTTTCCTGAGCTATAAGCTTTCAGCCATGAGGCAAATACTAACAGACTTGATACTCTTTCACTTCTCACCGCTCACTGCTCACCAACCATGCACACTCCCTAACTTGTAACCTGCAACCTGTAACACTTCTCACCACTTGCCCCTATAAACGCTTCTCTTATATTTTTTACAAAATTACTGCCCTGTTCACTCATGCGTTCAGGATGCCACTGTACAAGACATAAAAAAGATGCTCCGCCGGGATTTTTCCTTTCCAATGCTTCCACTATGCCGTCGGGCGACAGGGCCGAAACAATAAGCCCGTTGCCAATGGCATCGGCGCTCTGGTGATGATTGCTGTTCACCGGCCCTGCTCCACTACCCGTGATCTTATGCAGCCATGATGCCGGATCAACCCGAATAGAATGGTAACGGTCTGTATCATCGGGCAGCTTGGAATGATTGAATTTGCCCCAGCGCGGAATATCAGGAATAAGCGTACCGCCAAAAAAAACATTGGCGATCTGCAGTCCCCTGCAAATGCCCAGCACCGGCACTGCACTGGCTTCGGTATGTTCCAGTATTTTCAGCTCAAATTCATCCCTCGCTTCACTCACATCATCTTTATAACAATATTCATACAGATCAGGGCGGTTGTAAAACCGGGGATGCACATCCTCACCGCCTGTAAGCACCACGCCATCGCAATCTTTTATTCCTTCCATACCGGATGACTGCCAGGTAAGCTTTTTTACTTTCACTTCGGGCCCGTGCGCCAATATCCAGCTGGCATAATTGGCATATTTGCTGCAATCCGTAACACCTATTATCATTTCAACCGCGATATTATAATGCTTTTAAATAAAGTTGCTTAAAGTCTTCTCTTGATACGGGTTTTGGGTTGTTGGGATGGGCAAAATCCGCAAAAGCCAGGTCGGCCAGGGTTTCTATATGTTCATCCTTTACCCCGATATCACGAAGATGGTGGGGTATATTGATCTTTGTATTCAAATCAAATAAATACTGCACCACTGCCTCACCGTTTTCCTTTGGCAATTCGAGGGCACGGGCTATACGGCGAAACTTATCTTCAAACCCCGCGATATTGAATTGCATGCCATAGGGAATATTAACCGCATTGGCCAGCCCGTGGTGTGTATCCAATAAAGAGGAGAGCGGATGTGCGAGCGAATGCACCACACCCAGCCCTTTCTGAAAAGCGATAGCGCCCATCATAGAGCCCAGCAGCATCTTGCTTCTTGATTCCAGGTCGGGCTTATTGGTGGCCCTTTCAAGCGATTCATCAATGAGCTTTATGCCTTCCAGCGCTATGCCGTCGCACATGGGATGGTAATTTTTTGCCAGGAAGGCTTCCATGTTATGGGTTAACGCATCCATGCCTGTAGCCGCCGTAATGGGGCCGGGAATATCCATGGTCAGTACAGGATCTGCGAAAACGATCTTTGCCATCAGTTTGGGAGAAAATAAAATTTTCTTCTGGTGGGTGTCGTCGTCGGAAATGATAGCGCTGCGGCCCACTTCGCTGCCTGTGCCGGAAGTAGTGGGAACTGTTATAAAATGAGGCACATCGTTGGTAACATATACATCGCCGCCAACCAGGTCATCATACTTGAAAAGATCTTCGCGGTGATTGATGCGCAGCAGTATTGCGCGGGCAACATCAAGCCCCGCACCGCCGCCAATGCCTATAACGCTGTCGCGGTTTGTTGCATCCCAAACATCCACGCCTTTGTATACATCCGACTTAACCGGGTTTTTATGAATATCTGAAAACACTTCAACAGCTATACTGTGCTTACGCAGGTCTTCAGCAATGTTTTTAAAGAAAGGCAGTTGCGCTACATTAGGGTCGGTTACAACCAAAGGTGCTTTTAAATTATTCGCCTTCAAATAAGCCGGAAGCTCCTTAACCACGCCTGCGCCAAAACGAATGGTAGTTGGGAAATTAAACTGATGGATCTTTTCGAATGACATATACAGATTTGAAATTTGAAATTTGAAATTTTTGATTTGAGATTCTTACAGTCTTACTATCTTACCATCTTACAGCTTTACCATCTTACCATCTTACCACTTACCCCTTATCACTTACCCCTTATCACTTAAATGATCTCCAGGTACCGCTTCAGTTCCCAATCCGTTACCACTTTGGAGAACTGGCGCCATTCCCATTCACGCGTTGCCGAAAAATGGGCCACAAATGCTTCGCCGAAAAGCTCCTTCGCCACAGGTGACTGCTTCATGGCCTGGGTAGCCTGCCATAAGTCAGCGGGCAGTATACCATGCTTTTTATCCTCGTAACCGTTACCTGTAGTAGCCGGTATCTGCAGCTTCATTTTTTTGCGGATGCCATACAATCCCGAAGCCAGGCATGCTGCCATAGCGAGATAAGGATTGGAATCGGATCCAACCACTCTGGTTTCCAGCCGGGTTGACTTTTCACCCGCAGGCAAAGCCCTTAAAGCGGTGGTGCGGTTATCAATGGCCCAGGTTAGGGTTGTGGGCGCCCATGCCCCTTCTACCAGTCGTTTATAACTGTTAACCGTAGGCGCATACATGGGAAGTATATGAGGAAGGCAATGCAACTGTCCTGCTATATAACTTTCCATCAACGGGCTGATACCGGTTTTACTTTTTTTATCGTAGAAAAGATTTTGTTTGGCATCAGAAGACCACAGGCTCTGGTGCACATGCCCGCTGCAGCCGGGTAAGTTTTCGCTGAACTTGGCCATGAAAGTGGGAAGCACTCCATGACGGAAGCCGATCTCTTTTACACCGCTCTTGAACAATACCGCCCTGTCGGCAGCTTCCAGTATGCCGGAGTACATAATAGCAGCTTCATACACACCCGGGCCGGTTTCGGTATGAAGCCCTTCCAGCGGGATATCAAACTTGTTCAGCAGGTCGAACAGGTCGTGAAAAAAAGCGCTTTTCTGTGAAGCTCTTAAAACCGAATAGCCAAACATGCCATTGGTCATGGGTTTAAGATCACGGAATTTACCGGTATATAATTCCGTTGAGTTATCCAGCAGGTTAAACCATTCAAATTCCTGCGAACAGAAAGCAATAAAGCCTTCATCATTGGCCTGCCGGTTTATTTTTTTTAGCAGGCTTCTCGGGCAAACTGCCGAGCAGTTTCCCTTACCGTCATCAAAATCAGCCAAAAAAAACGGCAGATCGCTTTCCCAGGGGATGCGCCGGTAGGTTTGAATATCTATAACGGCAGTGGCATCGGGATAACCCGTATGCCATCCTGTGACGGTAGCATTATCGTAAGCAACATCGCCCGCATCCCAGCCAAATACCACATCGCAAAATCCAAAGCCGCTGTTGGCTATGGATTTGAATTTGTTGAAGCTGATGACCTTGCCGCGCAGCACTCCGTCGAGGTCTGTTACGGCTAATTTTATTTTTTGGATATTTTGATCGGAGAGTTGCTGGAGAAGCTCAGTTGTTGTTAATTTCTGCGGCATGCATGGATTGTTTTACAAAAAAATGGAACCAAATATAGCTGATAACGAGAATACCAAAGTAAACCAGGGCAACAGCAATGTTAAGGGTGGTCATAGCGATCAGCGAAATTATAGCAATTATCAAAGCAACAACAGGGAAATATGGATAAAAGGGAACCCTGAAAGGACGCGGCAGGGAAGGCTCCTTTTTGCGCAATACCAATACAGTGATCATTGAAAAAATATAAAGGGTGAGTGCACCGAAGCAGGCTATTGTAATGATTTGCCCGGTTTTGCCCGTAAGCAATGCAATGATGCCGATCACCATATTGATAAGCAATGCATTGGCAGGGGTTTTAAACCGCGGATGAATGCTGCCGAATGCCTGCGGAATATATTTTACTCTCCCAAACTCAAATGTAGCGCGCCCTGCAGCAAGTATGATGCCATGAAAGGAGGCTACCAAACCCATTAGTCCTATAGTAATAAGAAGATGGTACAGCCACCCGCTGCTGCCTGTTACTTTTTCGAGCGCCAAAGGAAGCGGCGAATCGGAGGGCGGCGCGCCGGGAGAAGGGTACACAATGGCTTCCCAGCCTGCCACACCTACGGAAGACAGGAAGGTTAAAATGCACAATACAATAAGGGTAAGCAAAGCCGATCCAAAGCCCAGCAATACATTCCGTTGCGGGTTAATGGCTTCTTCCGCCACATTGGCCACGCCCTCAATGGCCAAAAAGAACCAGATGGCAAAAGGTATAGCGGCCCATACCCCTTTCCAGCCAAAGGGAAATGCATTGTGCTGAATATGCCGGAATTCGAAATGCGGAAGGGTAGCGCCTGCAAAAATGAGCAGTTCCGTTACAGCCAGTATGGTAATGACCAGCTCAAAAGTTGCGGCTGCTTTAACCCCGTAAATATTAAGCGACGTAAAAATAATATAAGCGGTTATGGCAATAACAGTAACGGGTACCTGCGGAAAAAAAATATGGAAATAAGCGCCAATGGCAGCGGCAATGGCCGGCGGGGCAAATACAAATTCTATGATCTGTGCCATACCGGCTATAAAGCCGGCGTCTTTTCCCAGCGCCCTGGTGGCATAATCAAAAACACCGCCGGCTTTGGGAATGGCACAGGCCAGTTCGGTATAGGAAAAGGTGAACGTAATGTAAAGAACAATAATAAGCAGGGTGGCCAGCGCCAGGCCGTAAGTGCCCCCCGCCGCAAGTCCGAGGTTCCAGCCGAAATACATGCCCGATATAACATATCCAACCCCAAGTCCCCAAAGCATTAAGGGTCCTAAGGTACGGGGTAAATGAGACCCGGTTGAGGGTTGATGCGAGGTGGAAGGCATAACTGAACTTATCAGTTGAAGATAGGGAAATATGCCGGAATTTTTATAACTTGAAACCATGAAAAACACCCTGCTCTGCATGCTAACGCTTGCCTGCACTTCACATATGCAGGCACAACCGGCGACCCGTTATGATGTACTGATCCATGAGATCATGACAAATCCCTCTTCCTCTCCGGGGCTCCCCAATTTTAAATATATAGAGTTGTTCAATGCTTCGCGCAACGCTTATAACCTCTATGGCTGGCAAATTGCAAATGGCAAAAGCACAACGGTCATTAAAGCTCACTTCATACTGCAACCCGACAGCTTTGTTGTTCTTTGCTCAACCAGCGCCGCCACAGCACTTTCTCTTTTTGGCGCCACCATAGGCATTAGCGGCTTCCCTTCCCCGGCCATTAATGGCGATATGCTGCTGCTGCGTTCAGCCGATGAGAAACTAATTCATGCCGTGGCGTATAGTAAGAGCTGGTACGGCAACGAACTGAAAAGCAATGGCGGCTGGTCGCTTGAAATGACAGATCCCCAAAACCCATGCAGCGGCGGCAGCAACTGGAAGGCGGCTACTGATGCAAGGGGCGGCACACCGGGAACGCCCAACTCCGTAGCCGGGGATAATAAAGATGAAACTGCGCCTCAGTTGCTCGGTGCACACGCCACAGACAGTATGCATATTGTGCTTGTATTTGATGAAACATTAGACAGCTTACAGGCATCGGTAAAAGAAAATTATATATGCAGTGACGGTATGGTCATTGAGCTGGCTGAGCCGGGGGCGCCCCTGTTCAATACGGTGAGACTAAAGTTGAGCGCGCCGCTGTTAAAAGAAAAAATATACAACCTGCACGTAAGAAAGATTGTGGATTGCAGCGGGAACGGAGCCGGCAATGAATTTTCTGCAAAAGCAGGCCTGGCACAAATGCCCGGCGCTTCTGATATTGTTATTAATGAAATACTGTTCAACCCTCCCGCAGATGGTGCCGACTATATAGAGCTTTATAACCGCAGCGATCATGTTATCAATGCCAAAATATTATACATTGCCAACAGGAACAGTGCCGGCGCCACCAGTAGCATTAAGCAGCTCAATGATGAAGATGTTTTAATTTTCCCCAGCGATTTTATTGTTGTAACGGATAACGCCGCCGCAGTTAAGCAACAATACCTGGTTAAAGATCCCGGAGCTGTAATTGAAATAACAACCATGCCTTCTTATCCGAACGCATCAGGCGCTGTAGTATTGCTGAATGCAATGGGTGAAGTACTGGATGAACTCCGTTACAATGAAAACTGGCATTTAGGGCTGGTGACCAATTATAAGGGGGTGGCACTGGAAAGGATAGCGTACGATCAGCCGACGCAGGATAAAAACAACTGGCATTCCGCAGCCGCCAGTGCCGGTTACGGAACGCCCACTTATCAGAACTCTCAGTTCAGCGTACATGAACAATTGCGGGGAGAGGTCAATATCAGCCCCGGCGTTTTTTCGCCCGACAACGACGGGCATGATGATTTTCTTACCATCGCCTATCAATTTCCAGAACCCGGCTATGTATGCAATATAACCCTGTTTGATGTGCGGGGAAGAAGCGTCCGCTACCTGGTACGTAACGGCATTTGCGGAACCAAAGGCTATTTCAGGTGGGACGGGCTGGACGAAAAAAACCGGCAAACAGGTATGGGCATCTATATCGTACTAACGGAAGTGTATAACCTGAAAGGGAAAACAAAAAGATTTAAGCAGGCGGTAACGTTAGCGAAACTGAGACAATAAGATGGCAAAACACGAGGCATGCTTTGCAGCGATGAGTTTCACAACCGGGCTATTAAAGTTCCAAAAAATAAAAGACAAGAACGATGCTTATATGCGTTTATGATAATTGAGCCAGGCAGTTGGGGCAACCCTGCCCGCTTATATATACTGCCCTGAATTGTTCAATACAGCTGCTCTCTATCCCGAAGGGATACAAGGTTTATAAAAAACCATAGCCGAAGCCTTCGACCCCGAAGGGGTCGCACCATTTGGTATAACTGAATTACAGACCTGTAATCCTTTCAGGGTAAAATTACTGGAGACCGCGTCTATACTGCCTACCGGTCAGGCGGACCCCGCCCACAGCAGGACGGACCTGGCTGGTGTCCTCACTGCCAGCAACAATTAGAAACGCAATCGCGTTCGCTTATATGCGCATAATGCCGACATTTGCGTGTACAACAGCATTACAGCTAATTACCTGTCACATAAATCTTAACATTGAATCAGCGGCAACTTTTTTTACAGCATGTAGCGCAAACTTCAGATGCACCCTTAGCATTGGAAATTGTTAAAGCAGAAGGTTCCACACTATGGGATGTTGACGGAAAATCATTTATTGACCTCATAGCCGGAATAAGCGTATGCAATATCGGACACCGCCATCCCGCGGTAACAGAAGCCATTAAAAAGCAGGTGGATCAATACCTGCATTTGCTGGTGTATGGCGAGCTGGTTGAAACACCACAGGTGGCTTATGCACATCATCTTGCCCGGTATTTACCCCGTTCACTCAACGCTGTATACTTCACCAATTCGGGCGCTGAGGCTACGGAGGGCGCTATGAAATTAGCCAAACGGTATACCGGCCGAACGCAGATCATCGCCTTCAATCAATCTTATCACGGGTCAACACAGGGCGCATTGAGCATTATAGGAGATGAATACTGGCGCAATGCGTACCGTCCCTTATTGCCCGGCATCCTGCATTTGAACTACAATTCATTCAGCGATCTCGAACATATCGATACCTCAACCGCCTGCGTAGTTGCCGAAACCGTACAGGCAGAACGTGGCATAGTGGCTCCGTCCAACGCATGGATGCAGGCCCTGCGTAAAAAATGCACGGAAACCGGCTGCCTGCTGGTGCTGGATGAAATCCAGACCGGCTTTGGCAGAACGGGCAGCCTGTGGGGATTTGAACAGATACAGGTAATACCTGATATTGTTTTGCTGGGCAAAGCGCTGGGTGGCGGAATGCCTTTGGGCGCCTTTATCGCGGATCAGAAAATAATGCGCTGCCTTACCGGCAACCCGGTTCTAGGACACATCACTACATTTGGCGGGCACCCGGTTAGCTGTGCCGCCGGATTGGCCGCACTGAAAGTATTACAGGAGGAAAATATTACCGGCAGTGTAAAAGAAAAGGAAAAGCTTTTTCTTTCCTTACTGAAGCATCCTCAAATCAAAACCGTTCGTTCTTCGGGCCTGCTCATCGCTGTTGAATTTGAGAGCTTCAAAAAAAACAAGACCATTATTGACCTTTGTATTGAAGCAGGTGCATTAACCGACTGGTTTTTATTTGCCCCCCAATGCATGCGCATAGCACCCCCGCTGAACATCAGCGATGAAGAGATCGTTAAGGCCTGCGGGATCATTATTGACGCCATTGATAAAGCATAGGCTGTTAATCCTCCATTACCGGCAATATTATATTGCTGCTGTGCTTCGCATCATGATAAATACGAATGGCAGCTTTTTTAAAATCTTTCGCATCCATACCGGGTATATACCCAAACTGTTGCGGATTTCTGTCTACCAGCGGAAACCAGCTGCTTTGCACCTGCACCATTATGCGGTGTCCTTTTTTAAAGGTATGCG
>NZ_DAOMOZ010000012.1:24938-45624 GCF_035444585.1 Agriterribacter sp. | reverse complement strand
GGAGGGTCAGCACCGCAAACTCAATTAACTAAATTCAAATAGCTGTTCTGTAGAATTTAGTACAGGCAAAACGATCTGACGCTGGTGCGTACCGACCGTTTTGCGGTCAGCATTGCAAACTGCACAATTAACTGACCGTTTTGCGGTCGGCACCCGACGCAGGAGGGTCAGCACCGCAAACTCAATTAAAACAATTCAGATGGCTGCTCTGTAGAACTTAGTACAGGCAAAACGATCTGACGCTAACGCGTACCGACCGTTTTGCAGTTGGTCTGCCGCCCCTATCTTTGTCCAAACTTTCAAACCACATGCAACCTGAACAAAATAATCCGTTTGCCGAAGGAAAAGTACTGCTGATCAGTAAGCCATTGCACTGGACCTCTTTTGATGTTGTGCGTAAAATACGTTCCACCATAAAAATAAAAAAAGTGGGCCATGCCGGTACCCTTGATCCTTTGGCTACGGGATTGCTGATCGTATGCACCGGAAAGTTCACCAAAAAAATAAATGAATACATGTCCAGGGAAAAGGAATACACCGGTAGCTTTACCCTGGGAGCATCAACGCCAACCTATGATCTTGAAAGCCAACCGGAAAATTTTAAAGACTACGATCATATAACAGAAAACCAGTTGCATGAAGCCACAAAACAATTCACCGGGCAAATTCAGCAGCTTCCTCCGGCACACTCAGCCATTAAACAAGGCGGCAAGCCTTTATATGAAATGGCACGCAAAGGCATAGCTGTAAAACTGGAACCAAGAACCCTGTTCATAAAAGAATTTGTAATTACCCGTATAGAATTGCCCGAAGTATATTTTAAGGTGGTATGTTCTACGGGAACGTATATACGCAGCCTGGCGCATGATTATGGGAATGCCTTAGGATGCGGTGCTTATCTCAGCAGCCTGTGCCGTACAAGAATAGGAGAATTTACATTGGAGGATGCCATGAGCATGGAAGATTTCCGGGAGATGACAGAAGAGATGAAGCGGTGAGATGCCAAGTTGCAGGTGGTAAGTGGTAAGCTTTAAAATGGATATCCTATACCGAACTGGAAGGCGGGTCTTCTCATGTTGGAAGTAATGAACCACCCATCGTTCTGTGGCTTTATGTATTCATCCGATGCGTATAAGGGGTCTTTTAACCGCCAGCCCAGGTCGAACCGCAACAAAAAGAATTTAAAATCAAACCTCAATCCCGCTCCCCCCGCTACAGCAATATCTTTATATAACCTGCTCAGATCAAATACAGCATATTTAAATTCGGGGCTTGAAGATCTTCTTACCCAAACATTGCCGATATCTGTAAACAAAGCCCCGCGCAACCAGTAACCATATACCGGAAAAATATCAAACCTGTATTCAATATTTCCTTCCAACTGAATATCGGCATACCTGTCGTCAAATCTTTTTTCCACAACTCCCGGCGGGTCGGTTGTAATGGTACGAACCCTGAGCGTATCGTAAAAAATACTGGATCCCGGCCCTAATTTACGCAGTTGCCACCCGCGCATACTGTTGGGACCGCCAGCAAAAAACTGCCTGAAGAACGGAAGCGAAATATCTCCCTGCCTGTTCTCGGTTTTAAATCCAAGCCCGTAACCTGCAAACACCCTGTAGGCCCACATGGATTTGGCATGTGTAACATAATGTCTGAAATCTGCGCTTAGCTTTATAAAGCGGTATAACTGGCCAAGCGGCTTGTCATTTTGCGTTTGTTTTTTAAATAAGGCACCTATAAGCAATCCCGATTCTTCACCATATAACCTCAGGTAATTGAATATCCGTGGATTTGAGGTATTAAATCTTCGGGTATACGTTCCGTTAATACCCATAATAAGTCCGTTATTATAAGAATACGAGAGGAGCGGATAATCCCTTATCAACTGTTCAAAACCCAGATCAATATTATAAATGCGGGTAAACTCAATATTAGGGAACCTGATCTGCCAGTTGATGTTTGCTTTTTTCTGAAATTCGTACCCCAGGTATGCATTCAATGTATTGATCTTATAATATCTGTACCGGTCTATATACGATCCGTCCAGGTTCACATATGTTCTGGCACTTAAAAAGTCTTCCTGGTTTTTTATTTTAAATGGCGTAAGCAACCGCGGAAAAATAAGCCTGTTGCTCAACCCCATCTCTGTAGAAAGTATCTTGCTGAAGTCAGTAAATTCAATCCCTGTTCTCAATACATTTTCCAGTTGTAATGCCTGCCGGGCAACATTCCTGTTCTTTAGCTGAAAATTGAAGGCGAGTCCTTTATTGCCGGCATTATACAGTTGATTTTGTGCCGACAGTATACTAGAACCTTCAAAGTCGGCGCTGAAAAAATATTTTTTTGCCGGTACCATGCGTATAAAAAAATCTACTGCCGGCTCAATGGAATCCCGCGGACGGGCATTGATCGTAACATTCTGCCAGGCTTCAATACGGTTGAAGTTGAGGAGCGTTTTGTTGAAATCTGCCGCACGGAAAAGTTCACCGGGTTTCAGCGCAATTCTCTTTACCAAAAAAGACGGCTTAAAAAGATTGTAACGGCTGTAAATACTGTAATCTCCGTATTCGGTATGATTAAGCCCCCGCCGGATGCCTGTCATCAGTTCTGCAGGCTCATCGGGCAAAATCACAACCCTTCCCACATTATACAATTGAGTAATGGAGCTGTCTTTTAAAGGAATTTCCAGGATGGCAATATCCATTGTAGGGCTTTCATATTTCTTACGGGCTTCTACCTGTAGCTGTATCTGCTCAAAAGGATCTGCAGAGGCATCTATTAAAGATACATTCACTGTATCCAATTGTGCCTTCAGCATCTCACGGTTAATCCGGTAAAAGCCGTTGTTGCGGAATAATTCGATAAGACGATTCAGTTCTTCATCAATTTTCTGATTGCTGAAGGGTTCTGATTTTTTTAACAGCGATTTATCCTTATTCTCATCAACCAGCCTTTGCAAAGTGGTGTCGATGAAGTGATAACTTATGGAGTCTATGCGAAAAAGGCTTCCGGCATTGACATTATAAACTACTTTCAGGCGGTATTGATCAGGTTTTTCATTCCGGATAACGGTATCCACCTTGCTCCATTCTGCCTCTATATTGCTCCGGTAATAGCCGTTATTGTGCAGCAGGTTGTTCATATTCTGAACCGATCTTTTTACATAGCTGCTATCGAAAACTGCGGGGCGGCTTAAAACATGGCGGACAAATAAAACGCTTTTAAAAACGGGTTTTACGCTGTCCTCGATCTGGGTCTCCAGTTTATTTTCCAGCACGTTCTTCTCTCCAGAGCTCATTTTCCCGTTAATATGAATTTCATTCTCAAAAACGAAGGGCTTATAAGGCTGGTATTTTTTAACTACGGTGCATGATGATGCCAGTCCTAAAATGATTATAATGAAACAAAGATGATTGAAGGAAGAAGAATGCATTTTCATCCGTATATTTTTTAATTTGCCGCTTTCAGCGCTGATAATCTGCCGGATGCCTGCCTGGCCGGCAGACAGGGAACGTCTGTATACATTCCTTTTGTGAAAAAAAAAATTAATTTGGCATTTCGTTGGCGAATCAGGCATAAATAAAAATAAGGATGCTCAGCAAATCAAGGGTCAAATATATCCAAAGTTTATACCATAAAAAATTAAGGGATGAAGAAGGCTGCTTTGTGGTTGAAGGACCCAAAATTACGGAAGAATTCCTTTTGCATGCGCCGGATGCCATACTTTCACTCTATGCTGTTAAAAGCTGGTTGAACGATAATGAAGCACTGATAAAGCGGGTTGACTCTTCAGGCGTTTTTCTCATAGAAGAGGGCGACCTGAAAAAAATATCTTCCCGCAGCACGCCCAACCAGGTCCTCGCCATTGTAAAAAAAAGGGAAGAAAGGCATGAAGTTCCGGCTCCCCCCGGCATTTTTTTAATGCTCGACAGCATCCAGGACCCCGGCAATTTTGGCACTATCGTTCGCATAGCCGACTGGTTTGGCATTAGCAGCATCCTGTGCAGTAAATCGTGTGCAGATCTGTACAATCCCAAAGTTGTTCAGTCAACAATGGGCAGTTTACTGAGGGTAGATGTTGTATATACAGAGCTTACTGACTGGTGTAAGCAAAATACCGGCATTGCCATATATGCGGCAACATTGCACGGAAAACCAGTATATGAGTGTTCCCCTGTACAGAATGGCGCACTGCTCATGGGCAATGAGTCGAAAGGTATCCAGCCGGAATTATTGCGCTTCTGCAAAGAACAGCTAACCATTCCACGAAAAGGAAAGGCAGAATCGCTCAATGCGGCTGTGGCCACCGGTATACTGCTATCACATCTTGTAAAACAGGGATGAGCTATCAGCCAGGTAACTTATAAAGTGTATTTTTTATGAAAAAGAAAAGCTGGTAAAATTTGCAATTGAAAAGATCCGGGACCGCATACCCCTAATTTTAAATATTGCCGAAGGCTCAACACGTGAAGCAATACGGCAGGCGGCATTGGCCAAAGCATGGGGCGCTTACGCTTGAAAAGCTGGCACTGGGAGCCGATGGACTGGTTGCAGGGTTGGTATGCGCTTTCCTGCAGAAACCGTTGAACTGTACCGCATGGTAAAAGAAGGGAGATATGAAGAAGCATTGTTGCTATACAGGTGGTTCGTGCCCCTGCTCGAACTGGATATTCATCCTAAGCTGGTGCAATACATTAAACTGGCAGAAGCGCAAACCGGTATCTGCAGCGAGTATGTAAGAGCGCCCCGCCTGGCGCTGGTTGGTGAAGAAAGAGAACAGGTGCTGAAGGTGATCTGCACTGCCTTAGCCTCCCGCCCGGTTATCGGTGGAGCATGAGGGAAGGCAAAGTGAGAGATGAGAGAAGTTAGACAACAATCACTCACTATTCACAACTCACTATTCTCACCATTCACAACTCACTATTCACAACTCACTATTCACAACTCACCATTCACTATTCACTGCTCTTCACTCTTCACCACACCCACTCACTAAAATCCCGTATCTTGGCGGATCAAAAAAATAAGGAATGAACGATATTGACAGGGTAATGCAAAACGCGCAGGATGCGTTTAACAGTTATAAGATCCTGACCCCGGCACAACGCGCCGGCTTTTTAAATGAAATAGCGGCAGAAATTGAAGCGGCGAAGGCAACGCTGATACCGGTGGCTCATGAAGAATCAAACCTTCCGCTCCCCCGCCTGAACGGGGAACTCAGCCGCACTACGAACCAGTTGAAATTGTTTGCGCGCCTGATTGAAGAAGGAAGCTGGGTGGAAGCCGCCATTGATACTGCAGATAAAACCAGAACACCTCCCAAACCCGATACCCGTAAAATGTTGTTGCCCGTAGGTCCGGTGGTGGTTTTTGGTGCAAGCAATTTTCCTTTTGCCTTTTCCACCGCGGGGGGCGATACCGCCAGTGCCCTGGCTTCGGGATCTCCGGTGGTCATTAAAGGCCATTCGGCTCATGCCGGAACTTCACAACTGGTTTTTGAAGCCATACAAAAAGCGATTGTAAAAACAGGTGTGCATCCTTATACGGTACAACATGTATTGGGGTCGGGCAGCACGGTGGGGAAAGCGCTTGTGATACATCCTTACACAAGCGGTGTAGGCTTTACAGGCTCGTTTAGCGGAGGCAAAGCCTTATGGGAATATGCCAACCGGCGCGAAACACCTGTTCCTGTTTTTGCAGAGATGAGCAGCATCAACCCCGTCGTTTTCCTACCTGATACACTGAAGCAAAACGCAGTTGCCCTGTCTAAAAGCTATGCTGCATCCGTTACGCTTGGCATGGGACAATTTTGTACCAATCCCGGATTGCTGCTTGCTGTGCAAAGTGAAGCTTTGGATAATTTTCTGTCGCTGCTCGGTGCAGAGATCAAACAGATCATCCCCCAAAAAATGCTGCATAGCGGCATCCATGCATCTTATCATAAAGCATTGACCAGGGCATTATCTCAAAAAGGCATTGAAAAGATAGGAGAATCCGAACAGGAGGCTGGTGAAGGAGAGGCCTTTCCTACAATAGCTAAAGTAAAGGGAAATATTTTTTTACAAAATCCGCATTTCCGGGAAGAGGTTTTTGGCCCTTACTCCTTAGCAGTTTGTTGTAGCAGCAAAGAAGAGTTAACGGCGGTATTGAAACAACTGAAAGGGCAGTTGACCACTACCGTTATGGCCACCGATGCCGACATTGCCGCCAACCGCGATATTATTGATTTACAAACTACCCTTGCGGGAAGAATTATTTTAAATGATGTGCCTACAGGCGTTGAAGTATGTGCCAGCATGATTCATGGCGGCCCCTACCCCGCTACCACGGACGCAAGGTTCACTTCGGTTGGAACTACTGCGATCAAACGCTGGGTTCGGCCGGTATGTTTCCAGGGATTTAACGACAACATGCTGCCCGATGCGCTGAAGAACCCCAATCCCCTGAATATATGGAGAATGGTGAACAATGAATGGACAAATGCGGCAATATAAACGGGTTGCACAGCCAAAAGATGAAAAAAACGTTTTTCTGTATTGAAGGCCGGGCAAGGATTTACGGTTACAATACCATTACAATTGATCCCGAAGATGATCCTTACGCTTATGGCTTCCAGGTGATATGAAGTGGTAAGTGATAAGTAGTAAGTGGTAAGTTCGCGACCTGTCTACTCACTATTGACTATTGACTATTCACTACTTCCCCTCTCCCCGTTCTGTCTTATCTTTGCGTTTTAATCTATTCATTACTTCAATCTTACCGTCATGAGCCTGGGTTATTTCAACTATCCTTTGCCGGTTAACGAACCTGTACTGAATTATGCAGCAGGCAGCGATGAAAAAGCCATCTTAAAAAAAACATTGTCGGAACTCAAAAAAGAAACGGCTGACATTCCCATGTATATCGGCAGCAGGGAAGTGAGAACAGGAAAGAAGGTTGCCATTCATCCGCCGCACGAGACCGGTCATGTATTAGGCTATTTTCATGAGGGCAACGAAAAGCATGTACAGCAGGCTATAGACACCGCACTGGCGGCTAAAGCTGCATGGGCGGATCTGAGCTGGGAGAACAGGGCGAATATCTTCCTGAAGGCTGCCGATCTTATAGCCACAAAATACCGTTCATATATGAACGGCACTACCATGTTGGGCCAAAGTAAAAATGTTTACCAGGCAGAAATTGATTCAGCATGCGAGCTCATTGATTTTTTACGGTTCAATGTACATTACCTGTGCGAAATATACAAGCAGCAACCTGTTAGTTCAGCAGGTATCCATAACCGCATGGAATGGCGCCCGCTGGAGGGTTTTGTGCTTGCAGTTACTCCTTTTAATTTTACAGCCATTGGCGGCAACCTGCCCACTTCGGCCGCTATGTGCGGTAACGTGGTAGTATGGAAACCGGCCAACACACAGGTGTTTGCCGCCCAAATGTTCATGCGCATTTTAAGGGAAGCAGGCTTACCCGATGGTGTGATCAATTTGATCTATGCAGACGGGCCAGCTCTGGGTAAGGTTTGTTTTGCGCACCGCGATTTCGCCGGCATTCATTTTACGGGATCTACAGGCGTATTTAATTCCATATGGAAAAGCATAGGTGAAAACATCGCTTCTTATAAAAGTTATCCCCGTATTGTGGGCGAAACAGGAGGTAAGGATTTTGTTATCGCGCATAAAAGCGCTGATGCTGATGTTGTAGCCACCGCTTTGCTGCGTGGCGCATTCGAATTCCAGGGGCAAAAATGCTCGGCCGCTTCAAGAGCTTATATTCCCACCAACATTGCCGAAGAAGTAAAAAAGAAGCTGGTATCAGGCGTGAAAAGCTTTAAGATGGGAACTGTAGAAGATTTTTCCAATTTCATTAATGCGGTTATAGATGAAAAAGCTTTCGATAAGGTCAAATCATACATTGATAATGTAAAAAAAGACAAAAAAGCGGAGATACTCGTGGGTGGCAAATGCGATAAGAGCAAGGGTTATTTTATTCAGCCTACGGTAATAGAAGCAAAGGATCCCAAATATATTACCATGTGCGAAGAAATCTTTGGGCCCGTATTGACCATATATGTATACAGTGCGGGTAAGTTTGAGGAAACGCTGCAACTGGTAGATGAAACCTCCCGTTATGCATTAACGGGTTCTGTAATTGCGAAAGACCGTTCCGCTATTGAGCTGGCTACAGCCAAACTGCGTAATGCGGCAGGTAATTTTTATATTAATGATAAGCCTACGGGTGCAGTGGTGGGGCAGCAGCCTTTTGGCGGCGCAAGAGCAAGCGGCACCAACGATAAAGCCGGCAGTATGCTGAACCTGTATCGCTGGCTGAGCGCCAGAACCATTAAAGAAACCTTTAATCCACCCGTAGATTATGCTTACTCTTTTTTAGGTGAAAAATAAGTTACATTCGCTGTTAAAATATTCAGCATTGAAAACCATTCTTGATCCTTACCAGTTAAACCTCACCATACAGCGCCTGGCGTATGAGATCATTGAACGCCATAGCGACCTGGACAATACCGTATTGATAGGCATTCAGCCCCGGGGAGTTTTTTTGAGCGACCGGATAGCAGCTCATATCCGTCACCTGGTTCCTTCGGTTTCCATGCATTACGGCAAACTGGATATTACTTTTTACCGCGATGATGTGCGCAGCGAACTGCACGAAGCCAATAAAACAGATATTCCATTTTCAATTGAAGACAAAAAAGTAGTGCTGATTGATGATGTGCTCCATAAAGGCAGAACCATTCGTGCTGCGCTGGATGCGTTGCTTGCCTTTGGCCGTCCCGATAAAGTAGAGCTGTGTGTATTGATTGACCGTCGCTTCAGCCGGGAGCTGCCCATACAACCCGATTATTGCGGCAAAGCCATAGACTCCATTATTTCGCAAAAAGTAAAGGTAGAGTGGGATAAGGAGGAAGTGGTATTATACTGATAGAGGCCGCCAACCATTTCATTGACTGCTGAATATGATAGAACTCATCAAACGTACGAAACCGGTATATGCTGTATACAACTTTTTTCATAAGCGCCAACTGGCGCATAATATACCCCTGCTTAAAAAATTAGGGTTAAAGAAAAAATATTATTCTTCCCTGTCGAGCAAAGATTTTACCGGCCTGCCGGAAGGTATATCCGAAAGCATTACAACCGATAGACAAAAGCTTGCTGCATGCGCACTTTTCAGGAACATAAGCGACCGTGCCAGGGAAAGCCTTCTTTCCTTTGACGATAAAGGTTTTGCCATCATTGATCGTTATCTTTCTGTTCAACAGGCAGATGCCGTTAATGCGGAAATCGGCAGATTGCTGGAACAGCGAAAGCTGAAGTTGAATGAACGCAATAAGATCATGTTCGCCATTCATGCTTCCGGCCTGATATGGAATACCGGCAACAATGAGGATCTCAAAGAAGTGCTCTCCGCTTTACTTGGAGGTAAAGCGATACTTTTTCAAAGCATTAATTTTTTAAAAGGCAGCGAACAGGCAACGCATTCCGACAGTATCCATATGACTACTTTTCCATTGGGAGGTTTGTTGGGTGTATGGATCGCACTGGAGGATATCACGGATGAAAACGGGCCTTTGCATTATTATCCCGGCAGTCATAAGTTACCGTATTATCTGAACAGCGATTATGGTAATGAAGGAAATGCATTGTTCCTGGGAAATAAATCCTATGCCGATTATGAGCACATGATAGCTGAAAGGATCAAAGCCCAAAAGCTGGAAAAAGTAAAGTTTTTTGCAAAAAAAGGCGACCTCATCATATGGCATGCCAATCTCTTTCATGGCGGCGATCCTCATCTTGATAAAGAGAAAACCCGGAAGAGCATGGTATTCCATTATTTTAAAGAAAATGTGATCTGTTATCACGAAATAACCCAAAGACCGGCGCTGATCAAACAATATCGCTAAGGCATACACGAAATATGAATACCGAACCACAAATGCACAAATTGCCAGGTATATTTTATTTTCTGTTTTCTGTTATGCTTGTAGCAGGCTGCAAGCCGGTTGCGCAGAGATCCGTTACCGGCAAACCGGATGTTGAAAAGCAGGTGGCGCTGCAACTTGATCCCGGCAATAATAATCCCCGCAACAGTGAAGGAGATTTCATTACCTTAAAAGACGGGCGTATTTTTTTTATCTATACACACTATACCGGCGTGTCTACCAGCGATCATGCCCCGGCTTACCTTGCAGGAAGATCGTCTGATGATGGGGGAAAAACCTGGACGCCGGAAGATACGCTCGTTATTGAGAATGAAGGAGGCATGAATGTAATGTCGGTTTCCCTGCTGCGACTGCAAAACGGGAATATCGCTTTGTTCTACCTGCGTAAAAACTCGGAACAGGATTGTATTCCCCTGATGCGCATTTCAACGGATGAAGCCCAAACATGGAGTGATGCTGTTGAATGCATTACAGATAAAAAAGGGTATTTCGTTTTAAACAATAACCGTGTAATCCAACTGCAAAGCGGGAGGCTGCTGATGCCGGTAGCTTTACATGCAGCGCCCGGGAGCCAATGGCAAAACAAAGCCATATTGTATAGTTATTATTCGGATGACAATGGTATGAACTGGAAACACAGTAAACCGGTGCCCGACAGCACTGCGATCATTACGCAGGAACCCGGTGTAATTGAGCTTAAAGACGGGTCTGTAATGATGTTCATCCGGGCCAGTGGTGGCATGCAGCAATTGTCACGATCAAAAGACGGGGGTGAAACCTGGAGTCATATTGAACCTTCTGATATTAAATCCCCGCTATCTCCCGCTTCTGTTGCAAGGATTACGGCAAACGGGGATTTGGTTTTGGTATGGAACAATAATGATGGCAGTGATACCGCAACCGGAAACAAACGCACGCCGCTGAATATAGCTGTATCGAAGGATGAAGGAAAAACCTGGCAGAACATCAAAACAATTGAGAGCGACCCCGATGGCTGGTACTGTTATACCGCCATTCATTTTTATAAAAAGTATATTCTATTGGCCTATTGCGCCGGTAGTCAGTCTAAAAAAACGCATTTATCGGTAACCCGCATAAGTCGCATTAACCTGCGAAATCTTTACCGCAACCATGAATAGTATTGGTCTGCGCAACCATTAGAAGTATTTCATCGCATATTTCAAAACTGGCCACCGGAAACTTGTATCCGGCATGATTTTATTGTAATTTAATATCCCGTCCCTCCATTATTCCTTTTCTATGAATGGTATCTGAAATAATATTTATTAACAATTAAAGATTACATCATGAAAAAGAACATGTATGGCTACATGCTTATGCTTGTAAGCGTAACGCTTTTTTCCTGTACAAAAAGCAATTTAATGCACGATGATGTTGCTGCAAGTGCCATGCAAATGGCCGACAAAGAAGCCAATGGTGGCGGTCCTTATGTGCTCAATATGGTGATTAAACTCAGCGGGAATAATGAAGTGCCGGCTGTTTCCACCACAACAAAAGGCGTTGCACATTTACGGGTAAGCGTCAGTAAAAAATTGTATTCTAAAGTTATTGTTCAGCGTTGTATGGTTTTATAATTTTGTAAAATGATAAAAAACGGCGTCTGCCGTGTTCTCATGTAATATTAAAGTGTCGTTTATAATTTTATCTACAACATAATTAGCAGGATAACCTAGCTTATCAAAAAAGCTCATAATAAAAGTAGAATCACCATTCGTAAATGTACCTATGTTTTTAATCCAGTTTATTGTTGTATCTGTGATGATAGCTCCTTTATAAGATACCTCAATTTTGTTATTGTGATTAAATTTCCAAAAAGAACTATCGTAATACTGCATGCAACTTCCGCATATACCCCCTTTGCCGTAATGCAATTTCCATTTACCTTGAATGTAAGACTGAATAGTTCCAAGGGGCTTGTCATATAGCGTTATATTCAAAGCATTGTTTTCCTTTTTACATTGGGCAAAACAAAATATTGTCAATATAGAAACAATAATAAATGAGACGTGCAGATGCTTTTTCATAGCAACACTTTATCCAATGACATATTAATATTATAAAGTATTGCATTGCTGTACCGGTGTGCACCTACACTTACAAACAAAAACATCCTTTTAAGCAGGCGACTTCTAAAACCGGTTAACGTTCAATAACGCCTTACAACACGCTTTTCTCAAACCCTTTACTGTGAAATAAAAACGGCATAAGAAAAGTAGCGCCAATGCCCATAATAATGATAACGCCCAGCAATAAACCCCTGAACTGCACGGTCATTTCATGATTTACAGAACGACTCACGCCTTCCGCCTGCCAGGCTAAAAAAACGGTAAGGAGAGAAAACAATATGATAAAGATCAATTCTCCTTTTCCTGATGCTTTGGTGAGTCCGAAATAGATGAGCCCAATTACAATAAAAAGGATGTTCACTCCAAAAATAATCGAAGCTACGTTGATAATATCCGTAGGCATAAATCCGGTTTCAGCCCGGTAAATAAGGTTATAGGTTAAGCAAACGAAAGTGCTGACGATACCCACAAAAACGCCTGTTAGGAATGCTTTGGAAAAAGGGGTTTGCAAATTTTCGTGTTCCATTATATATCATTTAAAATTTGAAGGATACTGCAGTCCGATACAAAAAGCAGGACAATAATACCAGGCAAAGTTATACTATACAGCTGCAGCACTGCCCCGGATGCATGAATAGCGGCTGAACAATTGCCCCCGGACACGCTTGAAACGCTGAAGCAACAGGTGTAACACCATTGGTTAAGCTATTGTTATTGCACAAACAGTTCAGGAAATGGGCGCTGATGAATATTCCCCGGTTCAAAATCTGCTTATGCCTGTCTTTCCTGATGAGGTTTTTGATGCCGTTTCCCATGTTCCTTTCAAAAGCAGTTCCTGCTTCGGCAAACCGCAACGCAAAACCAGGCCCAGACACGCTTTGCGGACAACTGATCATACATAGCCGGAAATTTCGTATTTTTGAAGAGATAAGGGAAGAGATTCATCACTTTTCCTGCAATTTCATCACCTGAAAAAACAATCAGTTAAACATAAGCAAAAATCATATTTATGGCAGAAACCTGGAGTAAAAGAGAAAGAGAAAAGAAAAAACAACAAAATAAAAAAGAAAAAGCCGAAAGAAAGCAGGAACGGAAGGAAAATGCTAAATCTGGCAAGAGTTTGGACGACATGCTTGCTTATGTAGACGAAAACGGCAATTTTTCATCCACACCTCCCGATCCACGGAAAAAAGTGAATATTAATGCAGAAGATATTCAAATCGGTGTTCCGAAACGGGCAGAAATTGATCCTGCAGATCTGATCCGCAAGGGGATTGTTACCTTCTTCAACGAATCAAAAGGCTACGGGTTTATTAAAGACAAAGAAACGCAGGAAAGTATTTTTGTACACGTGAATTCGTTACTGGAGCCGGTGAAGGAGCACAGTAAAGTAACCTTCGAGGTTGAAATGGGACCTAAGGGCGCCAATGCGGTTAATGTTAAGCTATCTTCCTGACACCTGCCCGTTTCGCGCTTCCCCTCTTTTAGCTGGTTGTCAAACTCCGCTGCAACAAAATTATCATCCGGTCACCGGGAGGAATGCTTCCTGTTGTTGTTCATTTAAAAATCAGTAAAATTCCATGGTGCACGATAAGCCCTCGATATCATAAGATTGGCGAAATCATCATCAAATTTCTCTTTTTTGGGATTCCACTTCAATGGCCGTTGCAGTTCATAAGCAATATTTACCGCGTTGCATACTGTTGCTGTACGGTGCCCGATCTCCACATCTGCCACCGGCTTCGTTCTTTTTTTAATGGCAGTGATCCAATCCTGGTAATGATTTTCGCTATGGTATACTTTTTTGTCGGATGGCTTTAATTGCAGCTTAACAATATTTTCGGGGTTGGATCTCAAAAAAGACCTTGATACCTCTATTGTACCTTCCGTGCCTATGAACTGGATCGCATTTCCTTCCCCCCATTGCTTGTGATTAACAACAATACCATTGACATAAGTAAAAGACAAGCCGGATTGCGCTGCCGGGGCGGAAGGCGGGTTAAAGGCTACCGGGCCTGAATCGTCCATATCTAAAGCCCATTGTACGATGTCGAACATGTGGGCCCCCCAATCGGTAATGTATCCTCCGCCAAAGCCTCTGTAGCCGCGCCACCAGGCCCATGAATTGTCTTCTATAGGAGGCGACAAAGTTGGATTATAACCCCTGTACAGCGACGGGCCGATCCACATGTTCCAATCAAGGTATTCAGGAACGGGCAGGGAGGGTAAATCGCATTGCTTTACAGGCTCCCCTACCGAAACATTGATCTCTTCCACCTGTCCTATATAGCCGTTCAGCACAAGTTCAACTGCCTGCCTGAAATTATATTGCGAGCGTTGCATGCTTCCGGTTTGCAGCACCCGTTTGTATTTGCGCACCGCATCTGTCATCGCCCTGCCTTCAGCGATCGTTAATGCCAGTGGTTTTTCGCAATAAATATCTTTACCGGCTTTTGCTGCATCAATGGCTATCTGTGCATGCCAGTGGTCTGGAGTAGCCACTATTACAGCATCAATATCTTTACGCTCCAGCAGCTCGCGGTAATGGACATATGCAGTTACATCAGCGTTTGCCTTTTTCGCATTAGCAGCTTTTGCAAGTGTTACAAAATGGTCCAGTTTCTTTTTATCCACATCGCAGGTGGCTGCCACTATGGTTTCCGGAACATTGTTTATTGCTTTTAACAACCCCCTTGCCTGCTTTCCGTTACCGATATAACCCAGGTTAAGATGGTCATTGGGCGCCACGTAACCTTTTCCACCCAATACATGCCTGGGGATAATTGTAAATGCGGCTCCGGTCATTACCGCCGACCTGATAAAATCCTTTCTGCGCATAGCAATCTTTTTTTATAAAAGTAATGTTTTTCACCCAATACAACACTGGCAGGTGAATTGGGATCAGGAAGCAGGATTGGCAGTCAATTTGTTTTGGTTCAGTATACGGTAAGGCAGGAAAAAGATACAGCAACAAGGATAAGATTTTTGATTGACATACTGCTTTTAAATTTCGGTATAGAAGTACCGTCAATGCACAGTTACCGTTATATTAAATCAGTCTTTTAAAGCTAACCGTTTTGCGGCCAAAGCGTTCTTAATTTTGGGAATAGTTGAGGGACCCAACCCGTGAAGTGCCAGCAGCTCCTTTTCCGAAAATGCCGAAACCTGCTCAGGAGTAGTAACGCCTTTGCTTTCCAGCGCACGCCTCGCGGGCGCAGAGAGAAGAGATAAAAATCCGTCATTGGCCTTGCGTTGCGCTTCGCAAACCGGGCAGGCAGAACAATCGCTGCTCTTATAATATTTGTGCCCTTTTTTACAAGTACGTAGTGTTTTGTCCGGCATTTGCAATTATTTCACTTTCAGGAATCGTAATGGCTGTCCCCTTCCGGAATTTTTTTGTAAAATGTTAGCACAGGAACGCCTTTGGTAAGGGTTTGATAAACAACACAATATCTTTCCGTTAACCTGGCCAGGCTGCTGATTTGTTCACTCGTTGCATTTGAAGTGAAAGCAAAATACAGGCGGATGGCATAATAAGTCAATTGTAAATTTTTGATTTATTGCCAATTATATCCCATTTCTTTTATTAATAATCTCAATACTTTTATCAATTAGTTCATCCCGGTTTGCTATAATCCCACTAACAGTGGGTTTACATTCAATATCTGGCAAAATTCCTGTTATTTGCGTTTCGCGTCCATCCGGGTAATAAATACCTAAACCGCTCATTGAAGTCATCACACCACCCGGCAAATAAAAATCGGAAACATTACCATCTGCTGCCGCCGTGGTACTTCCGATAATTTTTGAGTTGGGTACTGCGCGAAATGCCATTGCATGAAATTCAGATGTACTTTGAGTGTCTTCATTAACAAGTATTATTGTCTTGCCTTTATAAATATTAGCATTCTGTTTCCCAATCGTCATTTTAAAGAAAAAGGTAAATAACCCGGGATATTCCTGATTACCTTTAGAGGCTTTTACAAATGTTGTTGGAGTGTGGAATAAATAATCTCCAATACTCAGAATATCATCACCTGGAGGGTTTCGTAAATCCAGGATTAAACCTTTCGTATCAGAAACCATTTCCATTATTGCCGGAATATATACGGCTTTTATTGTCCATGGATTAATATAAGCAATGCCTGGGGCTACCATCTTAAAACAAGTATCTCTTTGTTGATATCTTTTAAAAAGATTGATATGCGATAATGGGTAACATTTAACATGTACAGTCCTCGCAATATTATTCCGTCTGAATCTTATCACAATCACAGAGTCTCTGGTTCGCAACAAGTCACGCCCGATTTCCCTGAGTTGAGTTGTATAATTTGAAGCGGGAGTATACAATAACCTTTCTTTAATGATAAAGTCAATTGTCTTATTGTTTATTTCTTCTATGATATCTCCTTTCTGAAGTTCGAGGCCTTTCCCTGGGTATTCCTTTTTACCGAGATATTCATCCAGGTAATCAGTTACAACTGCTTTATGCTCAACAAACCGTATTTCAAATGGAGCACTTTTAGTTCCCTTGTACTTAGCCAGTGTTTTATCTTCGGGAACATTAGCATGCGTATCATGAATACGGCTGGTTAAAGACAAAATAGTTAATTTATATGTAGTCTCGTCTGAAGCGTTTATAAACTTTGGTATAAATTCTTTTAATACACTATCCCATTGAATAAGATTTCTGTAAGGGTAAAAATATTGAATTATATTCCAGTATCTGAATAGTGCGAGTAAGCGATAACCAGTATCCGGATACTTTAATTCAGAATATGCATTTTCATTTTTAAATACAGGGTTGGGTATAGCGGTATCAAAACTAACATAATAACTTATGTCCGGCCTTTTTGCATTTTTAATCAACTCCAGTTGCGAAATTAATTTTTTACCGATATCAGGCGATTTAATCCAGCTATAATCGGGTTTTATTTTAATCAGGGATGTATCTGTCTTATTATAGTCTCCCTTTTCAACTATCCCTAATGTATCAATCCAATTAATAATTATTTTATCGCATTGTGCCTTGTTTTTACTAAGCAAAACTTTGGACATAATTTTGAAAAGCTCATAATCCCAATCATACTTACCCCCGCAAACCGCGGGGTGATAATACTTTAAATAACCCCAAACTTTTCCTAAGACAGTTAGGTTTTCAAGATGCGAAGCGGTTAGACTAATAGAAGAAATATTAGATTTTTTACTGAAGCGATTGTTCGTACTTACCTGGGTAAAGGCATTACAACAACAACTAAAATATAAAAAAAATAAAATAAATAATTTCATATATTTTGGCAAAATCTTAATCTGTATTTTAAGATTAGTAGCTATTCCAGATTGTGATAAGCTGCTCACAATTTAAAATGCTTTTTTAATTATTTAAAGATATTTTCATACACTTGTTAAATCAGAAATGAAGCCGTTTAGGATTGATCAATAGTATTACCGGACGTACAGGGGAGTGACACAACGGTTGCTGATAGTAGCACTATAGTCTGCAACAAAAAAATAAATTAGAGATTTCAATTACATGTTGTTTTGTTATCCGCGGCTCAATATCATACAAACCTGCCGAAACTCATAGCCGCAAATAGCTGAAATATAAAACCGCTTTCGTAACTTGCTGCCGTGAAACGGCTTACCGGTATAATATTGCTTTCTATGCACCTGCTGGCATTTACAGAATGTCACCAGTTGCTGCGCATTCCTTACTTAATGCAGCATTTTCAGCAGCACCGCGCAGCCGACCCCAACATGAACTTCAGTACATTTATTCAAATCCATTACCTCAGGCCCATTGTAGTTACCGATGATTTTAAGCAGGACCAGCAACTGCCTTTCCGGAACGTGGATTGCCACATGCTCAGTACCACGGTTTGCATCTACGAGCCTGTTACAGTTGAAATTGATGCACCGGTTGAAATACCGTCTGTATTTTTTTGTTATAACGAAACCAACAAGCCCCAGTTCTCATCGTTCGATATCTTTCAGCCCCCGCGCCCGGCCTGCGTAATATAGACTGACCATTATTTACAGGCCAAATCATTTTACATGTTAAATGCTATTATTCGCTTTTCCGTAAGGAACAAGCTGATCGTAGGTTTATTTACCCTGGCGCTCATGGTGTGGGGTATTGTAGACCTGAGAAACTTACCGGTTGACGCCCTGCCGGATTTTACCAGCAACCAGGTTCAGATCATCACTGTATCGCCTTCATTGGCCGCCCCTGAAGTGGAAAGACTGATCACTTTTCCGCTGGAGCAGGCCAATGCCAATATTCCCGGGTTAAAGGAAATGCGTTCCATTTCAAGGTTCGGTTTGTCGGTTGTAACGGTTGTATTTGATGATGATACCGATATATACTGGGCCCGGCAGCAGGTAGGCGAAAGACTTAACCAGGTGCGGGAGCAAATTCCATCCGGGGCGGGCAATCCCGAACTGGCGCCGGCTACAACAGGCATCGGTGAAATATACCAATATGTTTTACGACCTAAAAAAGGATATGAAGGGAAATATGACCTTGCGGAGCTGCGATCCATGCAGGACTGGATCGTACGGCGGCAATTATTGGGCACACCGGGTGTTGCCGATGTGAGCAGCTTCGGTGGCTACCTGAAGCAATATGAAATAGCGGTACAGCCCGATCACCTGAAGAGTATGAATGTTACTGTTGCCGATGTATTTGAAGCGCTGGAAAAAAACAACCAGAATTCCGGCGGGGCTTATATTGAAAAAGGTCCTACAGCATTGTTTATCCGTACAGAAGGATTAGCCGGCACAACGGAGGAGCTTGAAAAGATATTTGTTAAACATACCACATCGGGCATTCCGGTTTACCTGAAAGATGTGGCCGAAGTTCGTATAGGCCATGCTATACGGTACGGCGCCATGACTTACAGAGACCAGGGTGAAGTAGCAGGAGCTGTGGTATTGATGTTGAAGGACGCCAATGCCTCTGAAGTGATAGAGAATGTAAAAGCAAGAGTAGAACAGATCCGGAAAACCCTGCCGGCAGACATAGTGCTGGAAACTTTTTATGACAGGACCAAGATGGTTGACAATGCCATCGGCACCGTAAAAACAAATCTTCTTGAAGGCGCCCTTATCGTAATATTTGTGCTGGTATTGTTCCTCGGCAATTTAAGGGCGGGTTTGATTGTGGCATCCGTCATTCCCCTGTCTATGCTGTTTGCCGTAATTGCGATGAATATGTTTGGGGTATCGGGCAATTTGATGAGCCTGGGCGCATTGGATTTTGGATTGATCGTAGACGGCGCGGTCATTATCGTGGAGGCGGTATTGCACCGGCTTTCGCACAGCAAATCCTTTGCGGGCATCAACCGCATTACACAAAGCCGGCTGAACGAAGAAGTGGAATCTTCGGCAGGTAAGATGATGAACGCCGCAGTGTTCGGGCAGATCATTATTCTTATTGTATACCTGCCCATTCTTACACTTACAGGCATTGAAGGGAAAATGTTCCGTCCCATGGCGCAAACCGTTTCTTTTGCGCTGATTGGCGCCTTTTTGCTTTCGCTCACCTACGTGCCTATGATGTCGTCGTTATGCCTAAGCAAAAAGCTTTCGCATAAAGACACATGGGCCGATAAGATGATGAGCGTATTGCAGGGATGGTATAAACCTTTACTTAAAAAAGCGCTGGCTTTCCCTAAGGTGGTGGTGGCAATGGCTGTTGTATTGTTTGCAGTAGCGGTATTGATCATGAGCCGGCTGGGTGGCGAATTTATCCCTAAGCTGGAGGAGGGTGATTTTGCTGTGGATGCCCGTTTGCTTACCGGCAGCTCGTTAACCGAAACCATTAAGCAAACGCAGAAAGCAGCAGCTATTTTACAAAACCGCTTCCCGGAAGTAAAAAATGTAGTAACCCGTATCGGCGCCAGTGAAATCCCTACCGATCCGATGCCGCTCGAAATGACGGACATTATGATCACCTTAAAGCCAAAAAAAGAATGGACATCCGCTTCATCTTTTGACGAGCTGGCCAATAAAATGAGCAGGGCGCTGGAAGAAATACCGGGCATGACCAATGGTTTCCAGTACCCCGTACAAATGCGGTTCAACGAGCTGATATCGGGCGCGCGGCAGGATATAGTGTGCAAAATTTTTGGAGAGAACCTGGACAGCCTTTCGGCCTATGCCAATCAAATGGGCAATATCGTTTCTACCGTAGCGGGGGCCAAGGACATTTATATAGAAACCGTAACAGGGCTTCCGCAGGTGGTTGTTACCTACAACCGCGAATCCATGGCGCACTATCAACTGAATATATCGGATGTAAACCAGTTGATACGTACTGCTTTTGCCGGTGAAACAGCAGGCATCATATATGAAAATGAACGACGCTACGACCTTGTTGTGCGGCTGGAGGATGAAGGAAGAAAAGACCTTTCCGATGTGCAGCAACTGCTGATCCCCACTCCTGCCGGTTTACAGGTGCCGTTGTACCAGGTGGCATCGGTTGATATAAAAGAAGGCCCCAACCAGATCCAGCGTGAAAATGCGCAGCGCCGGATCATTGTAGGCTTTAATGTAAGGGGAAGAGATGTGGAATCGGTAGTAAATGAACTCAGTAAAAAAGCAGACAGCCGGTTAAAGTTGCCTGCCGGTTATTATATTA
>NZ_DAOMOZ010000012.1:0-24928 GCF_035444585.1 Agriterribacter sp. | reverse complement strand
GGTGGGCAGTTCGAAAACCTGGTAGAAGCTACACAACGTTTATCCGTTGCCGTTCCGGTAGCGTTGCTGCTGATACTGGTGATGCTGTATTTCGCCTTCGGATCGCTGAAGTACGGGTTGCTGATCTTTTCCGCCATTCCTTTATCGGCCATTGGCGGCATACTGGCCTTATGGGCCAGGGATATGCCTTTCAGCATTTCGGCGGGGGTAGGTTTTATCGCCTTGTTTGGTGTTGCGGTATTGAATGGTATTGTGCTGATCGCAGAATTTAACCGGTTAAAGCAAACAGGATTGCAGGATATTCAACAAATTATTATGGAAGGAACACGAATAAGGCTGCGCCCGGTATTGATGACGGCAAGCGTAGCATCGCTGGGCTTTTTGCCTATGGCGCTGAGCCAGGGAGCGGGAGCCGAAGTGCAGCGGCCGCTGGCTACTGTTGTAATTGGCGGATTAATAACGGCTACCATGCTTACGCTGGTAGTGCTGCCGGTATTGTATCGTTGGTTTGAAAAAAGGGGAATGAAAAAAAATCGTATGAAGCCTGCAGCAGCTCTTATACTGTCTTTCCTGTTATGCAGCGCTGTGCAGGGACAGCAAAAATTGACACTGGATAAAATGCTGAAAATGGGCAGTAAGCAGAATCTTAATCTGCAATCGGTAAAAAAGGAAGCGGATTACTGGAAACAATTGCAGGCAGGAGTTTTTGACCCTGGCAAAACCCAGTTGGGTGGCGAATACGGGGGCATCAACGGTGTAAAAAACGATACCCGTTTTTTTGTGAGCCAGGGTTTTAACCTGCCGGTAGTTTACCATCGCCAGCGGCAACTGTTTAAAAATGAGCAAACCGCACAGGAACAGTTGGCCAACTGGAAGCAGGCAGATTTGCAACGGGAAATTAAAAAAGTGTTTTATGCCCTGGCCAACGGATTGGAAAGAAAAAAGTTGTTGCAACGGTTAGATTCGGTATACAGCCGCTTTCAGCAATCGGCAGCGCTCCGCTTAGAAGCAGGCGAAAGCAATGTGCTGGAAAAAACCACCGCCGATGCACAGTTGCAGCAGTTGCAATTACAACAGCAGCATCTGGATGCCGATATACTGATATGGCAGCAGCAATTGCAATGGCTGCTCAATACGGATGAATTGTTCCTGCCGGCATACGCCACCTTAAAAATGGGAGATATGGCTTTGCCCGACACAACCTCAGTGACTGCTCATCCGCAGATACAATACAATAAATTGCTGGAACAAACAGCGGCGGCACAAACCAATGTGGAAAAAGCAAAGCTATTGCCCGACTTTGCTGTTGGCTACAGCAACCAGTCTATTATTGGTTACCACAGTGAAGATGGCATCAGCCAGAAATATTATAGTGGCAGCAACCGCTTTCATATTGCCAGTGTAACTGTTGGCATTCCGTTGTTCAACAGCGCAGCAAAAGCACGGATCAAAGCGGGCAGCGTACAGGAGGAAGTTGCAGAAATGAACACAAAAGCAACAATGCAATATTTAAAATATAACCTGCAGCAGCTTACAGAAACATTGAAAAAAGAACAGAACAACCTGGAATATTATGAAAATGCCGGATTGCAACAGTCCGAACTGATCATTAAAGCAGCAAGATTGAGTTTTGAGAATGGTGAAATAAGTTACCTCGAATGGACAACATTGATGAACAATGCAGTGAATATCCGGTTGAACTATATGGACGCTGTACACCAATACAATCAAACTCTTATTGAATTAGAATACTTAACCGGAAAATAAAATTTTATGCGTTATCTGTATATCATGGCATGGCTGGTACTGATGACAGCCTGTACCTCAGAAGAACAACCCGGGCAAAAGCAAAGTGCTGTATCCGAAGACACAGTAACGCTTACCGCAGCGCAAATTGAAAATGCCGGTATAGAAACCGGTATTGTGCGGAAGCAATCGCTGAACAGCGAGCTCAGGGTGCATGGGCTGGTGGATGTTCCCCCGCAAAATATCGTTTCGGTCAGCTTCCCGGTGGGCGGCTACCTGAAAAACACGAAACTGCTGCCGGGTATGCATGTAAATAAAGGAGAAACCATTGCTATTATGGAAGACCAGGCGCTTATTCAGTTGCAGCAGGATTACCTGATAGCAAAGGCGAAATTACAGTATACGGAAAAAGATTTCGAAAGACAGAAGATGCTGAATGAAAACAAGGTAAACGCCGATAAGATCTACCAGCAGGCTCAGGCGGATCTTACTTCACAAAAAGTAGTGGTGAAAGGATATAGTGAAAAACTGAAGCTGGTTGGCATTGATCCCGAAAAGCTGAATGAAAATACGATCTCAAGAAGCGTTCCCCTGCATTCGCCCATCAACGGATTTGTTTCCAAAGTAAATGTAAACATTGGTAAATATGTGAATGCTGCAGACGTTTTGTTTGAGCTCATCAATCCGGACGACATCCACGCCGCGCTCACTGTATTTGAGAAAGACCTCGGAAAGGTAAAACCCAGGCAAAAGGTAATGGTAACTTTTGTAGATGATCCTTCCACTGAATATGAGTGTGAAGTAATACTGGTGACTAAAAATGTAGATGACAACCGCAGCGCCCTGGTGCATTGTCATTTTGAAGAACAGCCCAAACAATTGTTGCCGGGTATGTTCATCAATGCCAGGATCAAAGTAAGCAATGCGCAGGTAACAGCCGTGCCCGAATCTGCAGTAGTACGTTACGGCAGTGATGAATTTGTGCTTGAAGACAGGGGGAACAACAGCTTTTACCTTCTGCCTGTTCAAACAGGAATGAAGGAAGCCGGTATGGTGGAAATTACAGGTAAGGAGCGTGATCTTACCGGGAAAAAGGTGATCATTAAAAACGCTTACGCGGTATTGTCGCAGATGAAGAATGCGGGAGAAGAAGAATGAGCAGGCTATCTATTAAGGTTTGCGGGCCGGAAGGGCAGCACAGCAAACCTAACAGATATGAGCCAAATAATGTATCTTTAGCCTCATTCATTATTATGAGTTCACCGGTAAAAATATTACCTCATTATACCTATGCCGATCATGTGCAGTGGGAAGGTCAATGGGAATTGATTGATGGCATACCTTATGCCATGAGTCCCTCACCTGTTCCAAAGCATCAGCGGATCGCCAATAACCTGGGGGCGGAATTCAGGTTACAGCTCAAACAATGTAATAAATGCAACGCCTATCAGCCCGTGGATTACCGCATAGCCGATGACACCATTTTACAGCCGGATATGCTGATCATTTGCGGTACAGTCACTAAAAAGTATTTAGACTTCCCGCCTGCACTGGTGGCTGAGATCCTTTCTCCTGCCACGGCATTAAAAGACCGGCATACCAAATACGGCATTTATGAATCACAGGGTATACCCTACTTTATCATCATAAGTCCTGATACCGAAGAAGTGGAAATTTATGAACTGGAAAACGGAACCTACCGGCTTTCCGGTAAAGGGAACGCTATCGTACATGGGTTTACATTTGAAGACTGTAGGGCGGTAATTGATTTTAAAGAAATATGGTAGGATATCCGGTTAGACCTGTTAGATTTGTCTGACAGGTCTCAAATTATCTGACGATATCTCCTTTCAACCGCAGCAATTCCGTTTCGGAAAGCTTGGTATTGTATCTGGCTGCTATCAGGCGGTCATAGGCTTCTTCCAGGCTTTTTTGTGCTTCTCTCAATTCTAAAAAAGTAGAAACACCCTGGCGAAAACGTTCCAGCGCGATCATCACGTTTTCTTTCGCCAGCTCAATATTTTCTTCTTCAAGCCGCAATGCATTGATCTGGTACTGATAGCTGTTGAATGCTACTCTGACCCAGATATTCACCTGGCTCTTTTGCCTGGAAACTGCAATATCCTGGTATTCCACATCCAGCTGTGCCTGCCGTATGTTCCTTTTAACGCTTAAATTATTGAGTATGGGGATGGTAGCGGTAAACCCTAAATTGTATCCTTTGTTGCGGCTGAAAGTGGAGGCAAAAGGACTTATATTATTTTGATTTTCATTACGCGTAAAGCTATAGGCCGATACAAAAGAAACAACAGGCCAACGGGAAGCTTTAGCTTCTTTCAATGAGATCTTTGCAATATCTGCATTTTTCAGCGCCTGTAAAACAGTTGGGCTGGAAGCTTCGATCTGGTTTTGAATGTCGGATATATTCAGATCGAGCTTAAGCGGAATGGAGTCGGCCACTTCGTATACTGCCGGCAACTTCATGCCGGTCAGCTGGTTTAACTGGTCTCTTAACTGGATCATGGTCGTTTGCTGCTCCAGGTGAGCCGCTTTCTGTGCGTTCAGATCTACCTTGGCCTGCAGCAGTTCAGGCTTTGTTCCTAATCCTACCGATAATTTCCTGTCGGCCAGTTTTACCCTTTCTTCATTAATGGACATCTGTTCCTCTATGGCTTTCAACAACTGCTTTTGCCGCACGATCAGGTAATAGTTATTGATGATCTCCGCGGTAGTGTTCACTACCTGGTTTTTCAGGTTAATTGTGCTCAGGTTATACAATTCCTCAACCTTTTGTTTGGTAGCGAACATTTTCAATCCGTCAAACAGGGTCCAGTTTAAATTCAGAGCGGCGTTGATATTATCCGTTTTAATGCCGGTGCCCTCCACATCATCGCGGGTATCATACTTTTGCTTTTGCGCGGAAGTGGTCCACAGTGTACCGGCTGTTGCGTTTATATTGGGTAAAAAGGCGCCGTATATATAACGCTGATCCGTAGCTGCTGCCGCAGAATCATTGCTTGCCAGTAATATGTCATAATTACTATGCAGCCCGGCAGCAATAGCTTCCTGCAGCGTGATCATTTGCTGCGCCTTTACCGCTATATTTAAACCACATGTTATTGTTACGATGCTGATGATTCTTTTCCATTCCATAGCAGGTCAGGCTCTTTTTTCTTCTGAAAAATATTCGTCAATATGACTCTCTTGCTTTCTTGCCGAAAGAAAACTATACATAGCAGGAATTACAAACAAGGTTAAAACCAAAGAAAATATAATGCCACCAACAATCACGATACCAAGGGGAATACGACTGGTAGCAGCCGCACCGAACGATAAGGCAATGGGCAAAGCGCCCAAAGACATGGCAAGGCTGGTCATTAAAATTGGTCTTAACCTGGCCACGGCAGCTTCAGTAACCGCCCGGCCTTTTGGAATACCTGCTCTTTGCTTCTGGTTAGCGAATTCCACGATAAGGATGCCATTTTTGGTTACCAGACCGATCAGCATGATCATCCCGATCTGCGAAAAAATGTTCAGGGTCTGACCAAATAACCACAACGACAATACCGCACCGGCGATAGCCAATGGCACGGTAAACATAATCATAAAAGGAGCAATAAAGCTTTCGAACTGTGCTGCAAGCACTAAAAATATTAAAACGAGCGCCAGCACAAAGGCGAACATCGTGTTACCGGAGCTCTCCGCAAAATCGCGCGACGAGCCGGCAAGTGATGTGGCAAAAGTATCATCCAGCATTTTATCGGCTATATCCTGCATGGCTTTTATGCCATCACCCAGCGCTACTCCCGGAGCCAGCCCCGCCGAAATGGTAGCCGATTTGTAACGGTTAAAATGATAGAGGGTAGGCGGCGTAGTGCTTTCCTTAACGCTTACCAGGTTGTCTAACGAAATGCTTTCACTCCGCTGATTGCGCAGGTAAATATTTTTGAGGTCAGTGGGTTTGTTCCTGTCTACGCGCGGCACCTGCCCTATTACTTCGTATTGCTTGCCGTCTTTGGTAAAGTACCCCAATCGCCTGTTGCTGTAAGCCAGTTGCAGCGCCTCAGAAATAGCGTCAACACTCACACCCAGCGCACTGGCTTTCAAACGGTCAACCGTAACCGAAAGTTCCGGCTTATTTAATTTGAGATCGATATCCACTCCCTGGAAAGCGGGGTTTTTACCGGCTTCGTCCATGAACCCGGGTAATACATCCGTCAGCTTCTCAAAATTGTTATTCTGTATAACAAACTGAACCGGCAGTCCACCTCTCCGGCTAACCGAAATGGTTTGCTGCTGGGTAGGGAACGCTTTCCCTTCCGGAAATTTCGGGAGATTCCTGTTAACCATATCTACAATATCCTGCTGCGACCGTGTGCGCTCGGCCGGGTCGGTTAATGTTACCCTCAAAAAGCCGGTATTTACAGAACCCGACCCCGAAAATCCGGGGGCTGTTACCGTTAAAACCGATTTGGCTTCCGGAACAGAATCCAGCACAAAATTGGTGAGTTTATCTATAAAACGGTCGGTATAATCAAAAGAAGAACCTTCGGGCATGGTTACCGAAACCCGGAACTGGCTGCAATATTCCATGGGCGCCAATTCAGATTTCAGTCCTCCGCCTATCAGCCATATCACCGCTCCGCAAATCAATATAATCACCACTGCCACCCATTTAACGTTCATAAACAATTTCAGCAAACGATGATACCCGTTTTCCATACCACTGAAAAAAGGTTCAGTTACCCTGTAAAGCCATCCGTGCGTATGCTTTTTTCGGGCAAGCTTTACATTCAGTACGGCTGTAAGCGTTAACGATACAAAAGCCGACACCAGCACAGCCCCCGCTACCACAATACCAAACTCACGGAAAAGCCTGCCCACAAACCCCTGCAAGAAAATAATGGGTAAAAAGATAACAGCCAGCGTAATAGAGGTAGAAATAACGGCAAAATAAATTTCTTTAGACCCCTCCTTGGCAGCCTGCCACTTGTTCATTCCCAGCTCTATCTTTTTATAAATGTTCTCCGTTACCACTATACCATCATCCACTACCAGCCCTGTTGCCAGCACAATAGCCAGCAGGCTTAATACATTAATGGTAAACCCGCAGAGATACATAATAAAGAATGCGGCTATCAGTGAAACCGGTATATCTATCAACGGGCGTAAGGCCATCAGCCAGTCGCGGAAGAAAAAATAAATGATCAGGATAACGAGTGTTATAGCGATAACAAGCGTTTCTTCCACCTCGGATATGGATCGCTGAATAAATACACTGTCGTCCAGAACAATGTCCAGCTTAATATCGTCAGGCACTTCCTTTTTTAATTGCTCATACCGTTTGTAAAACTCGTCGGCAATAGAAATATAATTGGCTCCCGGCAGTGGTACAATGGCAAGCGCGATCATCGGCACACCATTGAGCTTTAAGATGGTTTCTTCATTTTCCGGCCCCAGTACCGCTTCTCCAATATCCTTTAGGCGTATAATACTGCCCCCAAAATTCTTTATGATAATATTGTTAAACTCCTCCTCTGTTGATAACCTTCCGAAGGTTCGTACGGTAAGCTCCGTGTTATAGCCGGCAATTTTCCCCGAAGGCAGCTCCACATTCTCTTTTAAAAGCGCCTCCTGCACATCCTGGAAAGTAAGCCCGTACGCATTAAGGCGCGAAGGCTCGAACCAGATGCGCATGGCATATTTTTTTTCACCCCATATCTGCAGGCTGCTTACCCCGGGGATGGTTTGTAATCTTTCCTGCAGCACATTGGTTGCATATTCCGTAATTTGTAACTGGTTACGGGTATTGCTTTGTACCGTCATAGATATGATGGAACTCGAACTGGCATCTGCTTTGGAAACTACCGAAGGCGCATCAAGGTCTTGCGGCAAACGGCGCTGTGCCTGGGAGGTTTTATCTCTTACATCGTTAGCGGCAGCTTCCAGATCAACACCCAGCTCAAACTCGATGGTAATATTGCTCATGCCCTGGCTGCTGGAAGAAGTCATGTTTTTAATGCCGGCAATACCATTGATGGATTTTTCTATAGGTTCTGTGATCTGTGATTCTATAATATCGGCATTAGCCCCCGAATAGTTGGTCCGTACATTAATAATAGGCGGATCAATAGCAGGGTAATCCCTTACTCCAAGAAAAGTAAAACCAATTACACCAAACACAACAATGAGAATGCTTGCAACGGTTGCCAATACCGGGCGCCTCAAACTTATTTCAGAAATATTCATTATTGTATTTTGCTGAGTTGTATTTCAGAATCAGGTTGCACTGCCATTAACCCCGACGTTAATACCGTATCTCCAATATTTACTCCGCTGGTTATCTGCAGATATACCGAATCTCTTATGCCCGTGATGACCGGTAAAAACTCCGGCGTTCCATTTTTATATACAATAACCTGCTTGCCATGACTAAGCGGTATTACAGCCTGGGTAGGTATTATAATGGCATTGTTATCTTTAGCAAGGTCTAATGCAACTTTTGCAAAAGCACCTGGTAAGAGCGAAGGATGTTTTCCCTTTACCAGCGCTTTTATATTTAAACTGCGGGTATTGGCGTCAATGAAATACTCGGTAGCCAATACGGTAGCATCAAACTTCCTGCTTACCCCATCAATGCTAAAACTAACCGTTTTGCCCGGTACAAAATTAGTACTGTATTTTTCAGGAACGGTAAATTCTAATTTCAATTGGTCTACCTGCCGTATGGTAGCAATTACATCGGCAGGAGAAACATAGGCGCCAAGACTGATGTTCCTTAACCCGATGCGACCGTCGAAAGGAGCCCTGATCTCGGTTTTGGCAATGTCTACTTTCACCAGCTCAATATCGGCCTTGTTATTGCTTACCTGGAGCTCGCTCAGGTCAACATCCTGCTGACTAATACCCTGTATTTTTAACAGTTCTTTATACCGCTCTACTGTTTTTTGATTGATCTCCAGTTGAACCTCCAGCTTATCCAGCTGAGCCTGCAGATCATCATCAAACAATTTGGCCAGCAGGGTTCCCTTTTTTACAAAGCTGCCCTCCTTAAAATTGATGCTTACCAACCGGCCGGTAATTTCCGGCCGGATATCTGTTCCTTCTGCAGGCAGCAGAGAGCCCGCCACTTCAATATTTTCGCTTAGGGGGGTTGTTTTTACAATAAATGCATCGGCTATAACAGTACGGCTTCTCTCTTTGATCGGGGTTGCGGCTTTTTCTTTTTTTGCAGCGCAGGCAAACAAGCCGGAGAAGACAATAATATATAAATATAAGTTTCTCATCGGTTGCGAAACTAACACAATTTGAAGTTGAAACATTCACCGCCTGTAAATAAGTGAACGTTAATTAATGTTAATGAAATGTCCCGGCAGTCCCGACGATCCAAACAATAAACAATAGTTAATTGATTTGTCTTTTTAGTATGACCAACTCATTCACTTGTTCCCTGCCCGAACAGATTTACAAAATCCTGCGATCGCTTTTAAACAATTCCCTTAAAAAAGTAAGCCCAATAAAATAGCAGGTGATGAAGCTATTCCGGTATTGCCGATTTTATTGCAAGGGTTTTGCACACACAGTTGAAATTGGGCCAACGGCCGGTATCCGCACAGATGCCGGTGCTATTTGATCATGACCGGATACAAGCTGTATCAAAAACGAACACCTGTTGTATCGCTAACGTACGAAGGAATAGCATATTATACTATAATTAATTGATAATCAATCAATACACATCCTGGCACAACATTCACTTATTAACACTAATGTTTCCCGTGTGTTGATTTTTGGGAGCTGACTAAAAAGTAATCTTTTGCCACAAAGGCCCGCCTTAGCGGCATATCTTCAGACTGAACCTTTTACTCAGCCTCTTTAAAAGCCGGGAATATTGCTCAAAAAATAAAAGAATGGACAGAGTTATTGTAAAAAAGAAATGGAACACAAAACGTATCCTCACTATAGCCGGTGTAGCGGGTATCACTGCATTGATCATCCTGAGCTATTATTCCACTTCCGGCAATTCAAAATTAAATGTAGACACGGAAAGGATTACAGTAAGCGAAGTAAAAGAAGGCATTTTCCAGGAAACCATTCCTGTAAATGGCATTGTGCTTCCGGTAACGAGTATTTATCTTGACGCGCAGGAAGGCGGAAGGGTTGAAGAAAAATATGTGGAAGACGGAGCGGTCATGAAAAAGGGGCAGCCCATTTTACGCCTTTCAAATACAGATCTGCTCATGACACTGATGAGCCAGCAGAACAATGTATACAATACACTCACGCAAATGCAGATCAACAGCAATAATGCACAGCAGAATACGGTGTCCAAGCTCAACCAGATGGCGGATGTTGAAAGCCAGCTAAAAGAGGCGGAAAGACTATATGATTTGAATAAAAAGCTTTTTGCTGAGAAAGTGATCGGCTCGCAGGAGTTCAGGCAATCGGAGATCAATTACAATTACTACCTCGAAAAGAAAAAGCTTACCGAGCAGATCCTTTACCAGGATTCGATATCACGCTTGCAGCAGGCTACCCAGGATAAGCAATCGTATGCCGGTTCACAACAGGCGCTCAATATCATGCAAAAAAAAGTAGGCGATCTTATTGTTCGTGCACCCGTTGACGGGCAGCTTACTTCATTGGATGCGGAGATCGGGCAGAATAAAAATAAAGGAGAAAGGTTGGGGCAGATAGATGTGCTGAGCGGTTTTAAAGTAAGGGTGGATGTGGATGAGCACTATATTTCGAGGATATATCCCGGGCAGAGAGGACGTTTCACTTTTGCCGACACCACTTACCAGTTAGAAATCAAAAAAGTGTTTACACAGGTAACCAACGGGCGTTTCCAGGTAGATATGGAATTTGTGGATAAAGTACCCAAAGGCATACGGCGCGGGCAAACCCTGCAAACCCTGCTGGCCTTGAGCGATGAAAGAAAATCTTTACTGCTGCCGCGTGGCGGGTTTTACCAGAAAACCGGTGGCAACTGGGTATTTAAAGTATCGGAAGACGGTAAAAGAGCATACAGGGTAGACATACAGTTGGGCAATCAAAACCAGGATTACTATGAAGTGCTGCAGGGACTACAGCCGGGCGACAAAGTAGTAACAAGCAGCTATGAAAATTATGGGGATATGCAGGAGTTGGTGTTGAAGTAAGAAGGTATCAGGTATCAGGTATGAGGTGTCAGGTTTGGGGTGCCAGTGTGTTAAGATTCCGGAATATTTTTAATGAATGAGTGAATCATTTTCCTGATCTCCGTTATTTCAGTTTCAAGTTCTTTAAATGTTGGATCGGAAAGTAATTTTAGATCTTTGGACAAAATGAGCTGGTATTCTAATTCTGAAGATGAGCCTGAAGCCATCACCAAAAATCGTCTAAAATCAGGATTGCTGTTTCTACCACACCCTTCAGCAATATTAGTGGGGATAGACGAAGCTGACCTACGCATTTGAGAGACAAGGCCAAATAGTTCTTCTTTTGGATAGTTTTTTGTACAGGAGTAAATTTTTAGGGTTAGCAAATGGCTTTTTAACCAAATAGATAAATCTCGGAAATTTCTCATTGTAAATGTTTTTGATGGTTAACAATCAACGATAGTATGAATAAACCGGCACCCGGACCCTGAACCTTATTTTAAATTATGAAAATACTATTAATGAAAAAAATATCTTTTATAAAAATAAAAAACCTCATACCTGATACCTGATACCTGATACCTGATACCTCATACCTTAATTCAAAATAAATGCAAATGATCAAAATCTCTGAATTAGAAAAAATATACCGTACCGAAGAAGTAGAAACAGTGGCGCTCAATAAGCTTTCTTTTGAAGTAAAAGATGGTGAATTTGTAGCGGTAATGGGGCCTTCGGGCTGTGGAAAATCAACCCTGCTGAACATCCTCGGAATGCTGGACGACCCCGATGCAGGCAGCTTTTTATTCAACGGCATTGAGGTGGCGCATTTCAATGAGCGCAAACGCGCCGACCTGCGCAAGCACAATATCGGTTTCGTATTTCAAAGCTTTAACCTTATTGACGAGCTCACCGTTTTTGAAAACGTGGAGCTGCCGCTAATATATACCGGCGTAAAGTCGGCCGAACGAAAAAAAAGAGTTGAGGCTGTACTGGATAAAGTGCAGATCATGCACAGGCGCAATCACTATCCCCAGCAGTTATCGGGCGGGCAACAGCAACGTGTAGCCGTAGCAAGGGCAGTGGTCAATAATCCCAAGCTTATTCTTGCCGATGAGCCTACCGGTAACCTCGACTCAAGCAACGGCAATGAAGTAATGCAAATGCTTACCGACCTGAATGAACAGGGCACCACTATTATTATGGTAACGCACTCCGAGCACGATTCAAGGTACAGTCATCGCATTATCCGCATGCTGGACGGACAAACGGTTACAGAGAACATACTGGTTTAATTTGAAAATGAAGCGGTCGGTACGCGACAAAAGGAGCGTCAGACCGCAGGTTAATTTGAAAATTTGAAAATGTGGCAATTTGAAAATGTAGCGGTCGGCACGCGACGAAGGAGCGTCAGACCGCGCGATAATTTGAAAATGTGAGAATTTGAAAATTTGAAAATGATAAATCAGAAATCAACAAACTTGTCCGCCGGGGCGGATCAGCAATCATAAATCAGCCTGTATGCTCAAAAGCTATTTCAAAACAGCCTGGCGCAACCTCCGGAGGAACAGGTTGTTTTCTTTCATAAACATACTTGGTTTGGCTATTGGCATTGCAACCTGTTTCATCATCATGTTGTATGTTCAAAGCGAGCTCAGCTACGACCGGTTCCACAAAAACGCCGGTGATATTGCAAGGATCATTTTCCAGGCAGAGATAAATGGTGGAAAAATAAACGAAAGCGTAGTGATGGCTCCCGTGGCAGCAACCATGAAAAAAGATTTTCCTGAAGTAATGGAAGCTACCAGGATCGTAGACAACGGTAAACCTAAGATCAGGCTTGGCAACAAAATATTTAGAGATGATAGGGCAGCATTTGTTGATTCAAACTTTTTCAGTTTTTTTACATTTCCTTTTATCGAAGGAGATACAAAACGTGCTTTAACCACCCCCAACTCTGTTGTATTAACAAAATCGACTGCATTAAAATTCTTCGACAAAGAACAGGCCATCGGCCAAACGATAAGATTCAATAATGATAGTACCGTATACAGTGTTACTGCTGTAATGGAAGATATTCCGGCTCATTCGCATTTTCATTTCGACATATTTCTTTCAATGATGAACCTGCGGGATGCCAATTCTGATTCATGGATGAGCGGTGGCTTTCATACTTATTTATTGCTGAAACCGGGTACGAATCAGCAAAAAATACAGGCCCGGTTTCCGGATATGGTAGCCAGATATATGGGCCCGCAAATTCAAAAGGGAATGGGCTTAAGCCTTGAACAATTCAGAAGCAAAGGAAACAAGCTGGGTTTTGTGCTGCAACCCTTAACCGCTATACACCTGCATTCTGATACTTCCAATGAATTTGAACCCGGCGGAAATGCAACCTACGTATACATATTTGGCGGTGTTGCGTTTTTTATGCTCATGGTAGCCTGCATCAATTTTATCAACCTCTCTACCGCCGGTGCATCCAAAAGAGCGAAAGAAGTAGGTATCCGGAAAGTAGCCGGCTCCGGTAAACTTCAACTTATCAGGCAATTTTTATCTGAATCGTTGCTGATAACCTTCTTTGCATTGCTCATGGCGTTTGTATTGTTGCAACTGGCGCTCCCCTGGTTTAACGATATCTCCGGCAAACAACTGAGCATCGGGTTAAACCCTGTATTGGCTTTTATCGTTTTGGGATTAATTGTTGGACTGGCTGCCGGCATTTATCCCGCGTTCTATCTATCCTCTTTTAAGCCTGTGGTTGTATTAAAAGGAAAACCTGCAGGTAACAATAAAAACTTTGCCTTACGGAGTGGACTGGTTGTTTTTCAATTCTTCATTTCCGTGACTTTGATTATAGGAACCATAGTGGTGTACCAGCAAATGAAATACATACAAAACAAAGACCTGGGATACAACAAAAATCAGGTCATTACTATTCCCAATTCATGGGCTTTAGGCGCAAATCAAAAAGTATTCAAACAACAAATGCTGCAGGATCCCCGGGTATTAAGTGCAACAATGTCGTGGTACAAACCTACAGAGCCGAACAACTACAACAATGCACTGGCCTATCCGGCCGGTAACGACAATTTGATAGTAAGCGGCGTAAACTATTATGTAGATGACCAGTATATTCCTACCCTGGGCATGCAAATGATCAGCGGAAGAAACTTTTCGCAAGATTTCCCTACCGACTCCGGCGCTATTATTCTGAACGAAACCGCGACAAAGGCTTTAGGATGGACTGCGGAGACTGCTATTGATAAAACAGTAATAAGGCAGAACAGCCCTAAAGGTGATAATTTTTCTTTTCATGTAATTGGTGTGGTAAAAAATTTCAACTTCAAATCCCTTCACGAAGCCATAAGTCCCTTGTATATGACCCTTCAACCAGAGGGCGGACTGATCTTTAAAGTAACCAACAGCGATATACCCGGTCTGCTGGCTGACATGAAAACAAGATGGGACAGTTATAATACAGAAGAACCATTTACTTTTTCATTCATGGATGATTATTTCAACAAAGCCTATGCTACTGAACAAAAAACAGGTACAATACTGAACATCTTTGCCGTGCTCACCATATTTGTAGCCTGCCTCGGGCTGTTTGGACTGGCAACCTTTACCGCAGAACAGCATACCAAAGAGATCGGCATCAGGAAGGTATTGGGCGCCAGCGTTACACAGGTAACCCAGATGCTTTCCAAAGAATTTCTGAAGCTGGTGCTGATCGCTTCGCTCATTGCATTCCCTGTAGCCTGGTGGGGCATGAATAAATGGTTGCAGAGCTTTGCCTATCGCATTGATATTTCATGGTGGGTATTTGCAATAGCGGGATTGGCAGCGCTGGCAATTGCACTGCTCACAGTGAGTTTCCAGGCTATAAAGGCTGCGGTGGCAAACCCGGTGAAGGCGTTGAGAAGCGAGTAAATGCAGCGGTCGGCACGCGACCAAAGGAGCGTCAGATCGCGGGGGAATGTGAAAAATGCCTGCCCCCGTCCGACTAGAGTCATCCGGGCGGGCAGCTGGAGAGACGGGTGGAAATGTGAAAGTGTGGAAATGAAATCGGTCGGCACGAGACGAAAGATCGTCAGACCGCGCTTTAATATCAAATCTTAAATCCCAATCTCAAATGATAAAAAATCTCTTACTCGTTGCGCTGAGAAATTTTAAAAGAGACAAATGGTACAGTCTCCTGAATATACTTGGACTTACCATTGGAATAACGTTTGGCCTATTCCTTATCTTTTATATTAAAGATGAGCTGAGTTATGACAGGTATCACGAAAAAGCCGACAGAATATTTCGTGTAAACTCCATCATAAAGGAAGCCGACAGGGATACCATGCGCTGGGCGATCGCGCCATTTCCAATGGGACCTGCTTTGGCAAAAGATTACCCTGAAGTAGAGGAATCTGTTCGGTTCGTGAACAGCGGAAGAACAATGTTCAAGAATGGTGGTTTGCGCTTGTATGAAGACAAGGTTTTTTTTGCCGATAGCAATGTGTTCCGTGTATTTACCTGCCCTTTTATTGAAGGTGATCCCAAAACTGCTCTTATTGAACCCAATACCCTGGTGCTTTCAGAATCATCAGCCATTAAATTTTTTGGAATAAATAAGAGTTATACAGGCAAAACATTACAAAATGTTAATGGCAAAGTATACAAAGTAACAGGCGTGATGAAAGATGTTCCCAAAAATTCCCACTTCATTTTTAATATACTTGTTTCAAGAAGTTCACTCCCGGCCGACTTTGCAAACAACTGGGGTAACTTTGATTATTTCACTTATGTATTACTGAAGCGGGGTACAACAGCCGCAGCCTTCGACAATAAGATGAAGCCGATGTATGATAAATACCTCGCTTCCATTTTTGCACAGTATAATATCAAAATAAGGTTTGAAGCGCAACCTGTAACATCCATACATCTTCATTCCAGTACCGCTAACGAGCCTGAAGAAACCGGAAGCATGTCTTATATCTATATTTTTGCTGCGGTTGCCTTTTTCATGTTGCTGATTGCCTGCATCAACTATATGAACCTTACCACCGCAAGATCAGCCAGAAGAGCAAAAGAAATAGGCATAAGAAAAGTAACCGGTTCAAATAAAATACAACTGGTACTGCAATTTTTGATTGAATCCACATTAACAGCTTTTTTTGCATTGCTGCTAAGCATTGGTCTCATCGCGTTGTTCCTTCCCATGTTCAATACATTAGCCGGAAAATCCATTTCCTTCGGCACATTATTCAGACCGGATACCATCTTTATCCTGCTGGCTGTTGTACTTTTTGTTGGTATAGTGGGAGGTAGCTACCCGGCATTTTATTTGTCGAAGTTTAACCCGGTCAATGTATTAAAAGGAAGTCTGGCGAAAGGATCAAGCAATGTTAGTTTAAGAAGAGCTCTGGTAGTGATACAATTCTCCATATCCATGATCATGCTCATTTGCACATTGGTGGTATACGGACAGCTTCAATATTTAAGAGATAAAGATCTCGGCTTTGACAAAGACCGCGTGATGCTCGCATCGGCCGTTACAGACAGGAACATTCAAAGCGCTATACTTTCCTTTAAGAATGAAATGCGCAATAACCCGCAGGTGATTGCTGTTAGCTCTGCAAGCTCAGTGCCGGGACAGGGGAACAGTTTCAATTTATTCACTGTTCAAACCAAAGACGGGTATGTAGATAAAGGAGTAGATGTATATGCCATTGATGAAGACTATATCAAAACACTTGGTATTAAGCTGGCAAAGGGCAGGAACTTTTCCGGGCCTTCAGATACGCTGCATGGCATGCTGGTGAATGAAAAAATGGTGCAGGAATTTGGCTGGGGAGATAATCCCCTTGGTAAAAGAGTGAAATTCCCCGGTGATACTTCAGGCAACTATCTTGAAGTGGTAGGCGTGGTAAAAGACTTCAATCAAAAATCGTTATATAATCCTATTGCCCCATTGATTCTGTTGTACAGGCCCAATACCAATCTTATCCAGCTAAAATTAAGCACTGCAAATATTCCTTCTGCCATTGCAGGCATAGAAAATACCTGGAAAAAAATATTTCCCGATATTCCTTTCCAGTATACATTCCTCGACCAGGATTTTGACTCGCAATATGCCGCTGATCAGAAGCGTGGAAAGATATTTACCGCATTCTCAGTACTTACCATATTAATTACATGCCTCGGGCTTTTAGGATTGATCGCCTTTACCACAGCCCAAAGGCAAAAAGAGATCAGCATCCGGAAAGTAATAGGCGCCAATATCGGGCAGATCATTCCGCTGATCACAAAAAAATTCGTTGCCCTTGTCGGGTTATCCTGCCTTGTGGCTTTCCCGGTTGCAGCATATTTCATGGCGAAGTGGCTGGAGATATTTCCATACAATACAGGCCTGAGCATAACACCGTTCATACTTTCGGCACTGGTTGTGTTATTGATAACAATGCTTACGGTTATATTTCATTCTGTAAAAGCAGCAGTGGCGAACCCCGTGAAGTCGTTGCGAACAGAATAAACCCGTCATTGCGATCCGCCGCGGCGGAGAAGCAAAAGCGGCTGTTGCAAATCCTGTAAAAGCGTTGAGAAGCGAGTAAATGCAGCGGTCGGCACGCGACGAAGGAGCGTCAGATCGCGGGGTTAATTTGAAAATTTGAAAATGTGGCAATTTGAAAATGCAGTGGTCAGTACGCGACGAAGGAGCGTCAGACCGCGAGATAAAAAGGTGAAAAGTGAGAGGTGGGGAGATAAAGGTCAGAAATTGGGTAGTAAAAATGAAAGCAGCTGGTATGCGGCAACGGAGCGCTTTAGCCGGATGATAATGTATATTAATTCGCGCCGGGGTTTTCATCACAGCCATGGCGGGCTGGCTATGAAACCCTGGCGCTAACAATTCGCCGGGGTCTCACCTTCCCCATAGTTGCCCCGCTGTGAAGACCCCGTCGGGAAGAAAAAACATAAACATATGTTGAAGAATTATTTTTTAATAGCATTCAGAAGTTTTAAGAAAGATAGAACAGACACCCTGATAAGTCTTTCGAGTTTGGTGCTGGGGCTAACCTGTGTATTGTTGATTGCAGGATATATCTATTTTGTTGCCAATGCAGACAAAAGTTATTCTAACCATAACCGGATATATCGTGTTATCAGCACCAACACAAAATTTAATATTGGTAAATCAGAAACTGTACCTATTCCTTTTGCGCCAACCCTGGTAGACGAATTACCCGAAATAGAGGATCAGACACGTATTCAAACATATACCACCCAGGCGCTCATTAAAAACCAGTATACCGACTTTAGCCTGAGCGAGGTCAATAACAGTTTCTTCTCCATATTTAATTTTAAATTTCGCCAGGGCAACCCGGCAACAGCATTAAACAACCCCGATAATATTGTACTCACTGCCGCCACTGCGAGGCGCTTGTATGGCACTTTGGATGTGGTAGGACAATCGTTTGTTACCCGCGATAAAATGTATATCATCAGTGCCGTGTTGAATGACCTGCCGCAAAACTCCTTTCTGTTAACCGATGCATTTAGTTACAAGCCTTTAAACGAAAATTACCGGAAACTGGATGCCGGCGCTGCAGGCACTTACTTTATGGGAAACGCATTTTTACTGCTGCATGAAAATGCATCACTGCCGCTCGTAAACGCCAAAATAGAACAGTTCTGCAGGAAATACAAAATGGACAATTTCAAAATGGAATTGCAGCCTGTTACAAAAATATACCTGCATTCTTCTCGGGTTAAGCAACAATCATCTGAATACAAACTAAGTGACATTAAGTATATCTATATTTATGCCGCTATTGCACTGCTGCTGCTGGTTGTTGGTTGCATCAATTTTATCAATCTTGCTATAGCCCGGAATATGGAAAGGGTATCGGAAATGGGTATCAGAAAAGTGATGGGCGCACAAAAGAAACAGATTGCTTATCAGATACTGACCGAAACTTTAGTTTATTTTTTAATTGCCGCCATCCTGGCATTTACGTTAGCTGTTATATGCTGGCAACAATTCACGCTTCTGAGTAATATCTCAGCCTCGCTTGGTTTTATGCTGAACCAATATACACTTTTGCTGGTTTTGGGTGTTTGCATTACTGCCTGGTTATTATCTGGCCTGTACCCGGCAATTTTTCTTGCAAATATTTTTCCTGTCATCGCATTAAAGCAACGAAACGGCAACCTGAAGTTTGGCGTAAATTTCAGAAAGTTGCTTATTACGCTTCAGTTAACCATTTCTGTAGTGCTGATAGTAGCTGCAATTGTTGTAAATGCACAACTACATTATCTAAATAACAAGCCGTTAGGATTTAATACAGATAACCTGATCAGATTCAACCTGCCTTTCTTAAAAGATTATCCACAAGCTTTTAAAAATGATTTACTGGCAAATGGAAGTATACAGTCGGTTTCATTATCTGCCTTAAATATAGGTAAAAGCTACAGCATGTATACCAGTCTTACCAATCCTTCCGACACAACTAAATTATTGGAAACTGCAATTGTTAATGCCGATATGGATTTTATGAACACGCTGGGCATACCCATTATTGAAGGCCGGTCATTTTCTAATGATTTTCCCGCAGATATAGCCGATTATGACAGCGTTAACTGGACGGGCGCTGATCCTACACGTCCTATCATTGTTTCGGCCTCCCTTGTAAAGGCGTGACAGATAGAAAAGCCGATAGGTGCAGTATTAAATAAGAATTTCTTTTTGCAGGGAACCATTATTGGCGTATTTAATGAGTTTAGTGCAACGAACCTCAGGACTCAAACACCTCTTGTTGCCATACGCTGTAAATCAAATGGCTCGTACCTGCCATATGCATACGTCCGCATTAACAGCGCTAATACGGCTGGAAGTCTGCAATTCATTGCCGGCGTTTTTAAAAAACATTTCCCGCAGGAAGGGTTTGATTTTAGTTTCGTAGATGAAAGAGTAGCAGCTCAGTATCAAACCGAAATAAGGCTTACACAACTCATTAATGCATTTACCATACTGTCTATAGCATTGTTAGTGCTTGGCTTATTCAGCCTGGTATCGTTGATGGTCCGCAGGCGTACAAAGGAAATTGGGATCAGGAAAGTACTGGGAGCATCTGTAAGCAGCATCCTTGTTTTAATTGGTAAAGAATTTATTGTTTTAATTCTTTTGGCTTTGGCTATAGGCGCACCTGTAGCACACTTCGCCACTACAAAATGGCTTGAGGGTTATGCTTACAGAACAAACATTAGTTGGTGGTTCTTTGGGCTGTCTGCTTTCATCACCATCCTGATTGTGTTGCTTAGCATCGGAAGCAGGTCATTTTCTGCGGCAATGGCCAACCCGGTAAAAAGTTTGAGAACGGAGTAATACAAATGTGGGAAATGTGGAAGTGTGAAAATTTGAAAATGAAAGCGGTCGGCACGCAACTAAAGGAGCGTCAGACCGGGGGTAATTTGAAAATGATAAATCAGCAGTTAACAAATCAGAAATCATAAATCACTTTCATGATAAAAAACTATTTCAAAACTGCATGGATGCATTTATTAAAAAATAAATACGCTTCGTTCATCAATATTTTTGGACTGGCCACAGGCATCACCTTTGCCTCGCTGATTGGCTTATGGATCCACTATGAAACTTCCTTCGACAGCTTTCACAGGCACGGAGACCGTATAGCGCTTGTGTTGAAACATTCCTTATTTAATGGCAAGAAAAACACCCAGGAAGCCACTCCTATGCCCCTTCATGATGAGCTCAAAAATAACTATCCTGAAGTTGAGCACGCCACAAGGATAGACTGGGGAGGAATGCACAGTCTTGCTGTTGAGAATGGTAAGTTCAGCAAAAACGGGCGTTTTGCAGATCCTGATTTCCTGCAGATGTTTACGTTTCCGGTAATAAAGGGGAACCTTAATACAGCACTGAATGATCCTTCTTCTATTGTGCTCACCGCTTCGCTTGCAAAAGCGTTGTTTGGTGATGCTGATCCGATGGGCAGGATCATACGGTTCGATAATGAATATGATCTGAAAGTTACCGGTGTGATGAAAGATGCTCCTGCAAATTCTACTATCCGTTTCGATTATATTGTTCCTTATGCTTTTGCTGTGCAAACTTCTGAATTTATTAAAAACAACAGTACAAATTGGGGCAATAACTTCATGATGAATATGGTAGAGTTGAAGAAAGGCGCTTCTATGGGAGATTTTTCAAAAAAGATCGGGCAACTGAACACGCTGAGGGATCCGAGAATGAAAAATCAAACACTGTTCCTGCATCCGATGTTTAAATGGCATTTGTACAATGACTATAAAGACTGGGTGAATACAGGTGGGAAAATTGAATATATACGTTTATTTGGCCTTGTTGGAATATTTATTCTGTTGATCGCCTGTATTAATTTTATGAACCTCGCTACTGCAAGATCCGAGAAGCGGGCAAAAGAGGTAGGCATAAGAAAGGCATTAGGTTCGTCACGCCGTCAACTCATTATACAATTCTTTTCGGAATCCATACTGACTTCTGTTTTTGCATTTTTATTGGCTCTTGGCCTGATACAGTTGCTGTTGCCCTATCTGAAAAATATAGGGTTTGAAAATATTCATTTTGATCTTAGTAATCTTGCGTTGCCTAGCGCCGTTTTGCTCGTTGCCATTGCCGTGGGATTTTTTTCGGGGGTATATCCCGCACTTTATCTTTCTTCATTTGTACCGGTGAGCGTATTGAAAGGAATATTTAAACAGGGTAACCGGGCAATAGGTTTTCGCAAAATACTGGTGGTAATGCAATTTTCCATTTCCATAGGCCTGATCATCGGCACCATTATCGTGGTACGGCAGATCAACCATGCCAAAGACCGTCCCATCGGCTATGATCCGAACAACCTGATCAACATTGCTGCAAGCAATGATCTTGCGGTAAACTTCCAGCCGTTGAAGAATGACCTTCTCAACAGCGGTTATATAGCATCTGTTGCCAAAGCATCGCAACCAATGACCAGCCGTTACAATAGCTGGAGTGATTTTTCATGGGATGGAAAAGATCCTGATGCAGATATAGCCATAGATGCCATCATGACTGAATGGGATTTTGAAAAGACCGTAAAACTAAAATTTATAGAGGGAAGACCTTTCTCCAGGGCTTATAAAACAGATTCAAATGCAGTGATATTGAATGAAGCAGCGTTGAAAACGATAGGCTATCAAAACCCAATTGGCAAAACCATACAACTGGGAGATCGCACATTGATTATTGTTGGCATTGTAGAAAATATAGTATTACTGGATCCATTCAAAGCGGCATCTCCCCTTGCTATTATCTTTAACGGGAACAGCACCAGCAATGTTAATACCATTTTCCTCAGGTTAAAAGCTACAGCAGACTTAAAAAAGGCCCTGGCAGCTGTAAAGCCGGTTTTTGAAAAGTATAATCCTTCGATGCCATTCGAATACAGTTTTACAGATGAAGAATTTGCAAAGAAGTTTACAACCGAGAACCAGGTGGCCAAACTCTCCGGAGTTTTTTCGGTGTTGGCCATTTTTATTTCCTGCCTGGGATTATTTGGGTTGGCAACATTTATGGCAGAAAGACGTGCCAGGGAAATAGGCATTAGAAAGGTATTGGGGGCCTCCGTTATGAACCTGTGGATATTGCTTTCTAATGAATTTACAATACTGGTATCAATTGCCTGCCTGATAGCATGTCCTTTATCGTACTGGATAATGCATAGCTGGCTTGAGGATTACGATTATCGCATTCACATAGGCTGGCAGGTATTTGTATTGGCTGCATCACTTGCATTAATAATTGCCCTTGTTACTGTAAGCTTTCAGGCCGTAAAAGCGGCGGTGGCTAATCCTGTAAAGTCATTGCGAAGCGAATAAGGAAATGAAGCGGTCGGCACGCGACCAAAGGAGCGTCAGATCGCGGGGAATGTGGAAAATGGCAACTGAAGATAGCGATTGCCGGGAGCTCATAGCCCAAATCTTACCCCGATTCCCCAAAGCTTACTTTACAATCACAACGATGCGTATCTTTACACTATGCCAAAAAAAGAAAAGCCCATATTTAATAAACGCATTTTTTGGGATGTGGTATTTGAAAATATTGACTACGATGCCAAAGCCAATTTTGTAATTGAAAGGGTATTTGAACGCGGTGATGTGGAAGATATACGCAACTGCCGGCGCTATTACGGCGATGAAAAGGTGGCGGAAGCATTGTTGAATGCAAAATTTTTGCCTGAGACCAGAATGTACCTTGCAAGTGCAGTCATTAATAAACCGCTTACAGATTTCAGATGCTACATCTTGAGACAGTTGAACCCAACACTTTTTCCCTATTAAGGCAATTAATGGAGATACCCGCGCTAAAAGGTTTTTCTTTAGTAGGCGGCACTGCCTTAACATTATTGTATGGACACCGCATATCTGTTGATCTTGATTTGTTTTCAAATAAGGAGTTTACAAATGATGAAATTATAGAGGAACTGACTAAAAAATTCGGAAGTAATTTTATCATGGAAGAGAAACCGCCAAGGTTTGGAATTTTTTGCTATATAAATAATGATAAAGTAGATATTGTCCGCCACCCTCATCCCCTGATCAGAAAGGAATCGGTTATTGACGACATCAGGATGTTTTCGCCGGAAGATATAATTGCCATGAAGGTGCAAGCCATTCTTGGCCGGGGAAAAAAGAAAGATTTCTGGGACATTGCTGAACTGCTAAGCCATTATTCTGTTCAGGACTTTATCAACTTTCACAAGGAAAAATATGCAAAACAAAACCTGTTGATAACCGTACCCCAGGCGCTCACCTATTTTGCCGATGCCGAAGAAAGTGAGGATCCCATCAGCTTAAAAAAACAAAGCTGGCAAAGCATAAAAAATTTTATTTCTCAAAAAGTGAGCGCATATTTAGCCTGAGCTACCCCCACGCTGCTGAACGCCGTACGAACGGCTCACCTCTTCCGTCTGAGATGAGGAACGCCTATGGTCAAACGATATTTGGGTAAATATAAAATTGGTAACTGGTCGTCTGGCAGAATAAAAAGTTTGGAGCTATTCTGAAAGGGTGAAGCACCGTCCGTTTCCGTACATACTTTGTCCGGTATTGCACACCTTTTAATCAAATTATTTTCTATCAATATGGATATCAATAAATTATGTGCTGGCATAAGTGTTGAAGCCTTGTGTGGGTGAAAGGTGAGAAGTGAGAAGATAAATGAGACGGGATGGCGAAAATGCAGCGGTCGGCACGCGACGAAGGAGCGTCAGACTGCGGTACTAAAACAATAAACTAAAAACTATAAACTATAAACTATAAATACTAAACTCCGGTGAGGATGTAACATTTTCCTTACCGATACGTATAATATGCAACATTGATTTTTTTTGCCGGTCTTTATATAGGCCGGGTGCCTTTTCTTATAATATTCCGTGAGCGGGTCTCATCTTTCTTATACAACCGTATGATCAAAAATTTCTTTAAGACAGCGTATCGAAACCTGGTGCGCAACAAGGGCTTTTCAACCATCAACATTACCGGCCTTGCCATTGGCATGGCCAGCGCCATCCTTATTTTGCTCTGGATACAGAACGAAGTGAGCTATGACCAGTTCCATGATAAAAAAGACAGGATCTACGAAGCCTGGAACCGGGCGCGTTTCGACGGCAAGCTCATGTGCTGGAACACCACACCCAAAATACTGGCAAGAACACTTGAGCACGACCTCCCGGAAGTAGAAAGAGCAGTACGGGTAAACTGGAACAGCAACCTGCTTTTTACCGTAGGCGATAAAAAAATAATGAAATCCGGTAATATGGTGGATACCGGCTTTCTTCAAATGTTCAGCTTTTCCCTGCTCAGGGGCAATCCTGCCACAGCGCTCAATGATATGCATGCTATCCTGCTTACGGAAAAGATGGCAAAAAGCCTTTTTGGTGATGAAGATGCGATGGGTAAAACCATTAAAGTAGATAACAAGGATAATTTTACCGTAACCGGTATTTTAAAAGACTTTCCCAATCATTCAA